>JALFXR010000232.1 GCA_022787405.1 Bacillota bacterium | reverse complement strand
ATCTTCCAGCACTCCTGCGAGCTGCTCTGGGCGATTATATTTCACCTTGGCGTAAATATCCATGGTGATCTTGCTGCTTTCATGACCGGCAAGATACTGAACCGTCTTCGGATCAACCGAAGCATGAATCAGATTCGTAATGTAGGTGTGCCGCAGCTGATGCGGAGTCACCTCAAAGTCCAGACTGTAAACCACATTTCCATTGTGTGCTGCCTTTTGCCCCAGAACCGGCTTCACCGTATGCTTCACCCTCTTGCCATCTTCATAGCGATAATAGCAGCGTTCCTTGGTGGTACGGGTTACGATATACTGCCATAATCTCTTGAACTGCGTATAGGACAACGGGTCTCCATCCCGGTTTGCAACCACAAAATCCGATGTCGATGTCTTCTTCGCCTCTTTCAGACATTCCAGAAGATTGTCCGGCAGAGGGACATTCCGATGCGCTGCCTTTGTTTTCAGCTCTGTCAGAATCACCGGACGATTATGCTCCGTATGCCAGGCTCTCCGAACGGTAAGGTACGGAGCCTCGCAATCAAGATACACCGAATCCCATTGAAGTCCGAGGATTTCTTCTCTCCGCAATCCTGCGTACAGCCCCAGCATCACGAACACATACGGCGGTAAGCCGTAAATGGCATCCAGCAGCTTATCCACCTGCTCATCCGTAAGCGGGAGGCGGTCCTTCTGGGGAATCCCGCCCACATTCTTCTTCAGATAGATGGTCGGATTCTCATCAATGATCTTACTCTCCATTGCTGCCGTGAAAATACACTTATATAGAACATTCACTGATTTGTACACGGATGCCGACTTTTTCGATGCCGCCAACAGTGCCAGGCGAATGTCATCTGCTGTTACATCTCCCATATGCATATCGCCCAATGGCTTGATGATGTAGTTCTTCACTTTCGATGTATAGTCAATCAGCGTTGTCATCCTGATCTGTGCCGACTGCATCAGCAGCCATTTCTCGCAATACTCCTCCACTGTAGGTGTACTGCGGCGATACGTCTTGTTCTCAATCTGCTGGATCGCTTCCTGTTCCTTCTGGTACAGTTCCTCTCTCGTTCTTGCATATAAGGAAACCCGCCGTCCCTGCTGATCTGTTACACGGGTTCGATAATATTGCGTTCCCTTCATACTCACCGTACCATAATCGGGAAGCATCATTCTTCTTGCCGCCATATCATTACCTCCAATCCTGTTGATGCTTTCATTATTGCGGATTCATCGTCCATACTCAACGATGTCGATTTTCACCGCCGAAAGCTTCGAGGTTTGCGATATGTCGCAGCACGTTCCATCGGTTTTGCACGGTGCGTACATTTTGCAATGTACTCCTGAATCCCCACTTCCGTGAAATAAACGCAGCCGTTTTCCACATACTGAACATAGGAGATCAAACCGTCTGTTCTTGCAGCATCCAGTGTTTTTACGCTGATTCCCAGTATACTGGCTGCTTCTTTCCTTGTAATCAGTTTATCCATCGCCTTCTTCGCCATCCTTTCGGCATTTGCCCTGTCTTTTTTTCTCTGCTTGTTCCGGAATGTAATATCCAAGTTGAATCCTTACAGCTTCATCAATCCCACGCATCTGCCCCTTACTTACCCGCCCAAGATAGCGAATCATGCATATCTTGTCGCAGGTGTCGAGCTGTTCTGCCAATACCATAGACGGTTTTGCCAGTCCCTTTGCTTTACGGAGAAAGAAATGCGTTGGCTGTTTTCGCTTCTTCTCAATTTTCGATGTCAGCGGAGCAATCGTGATCGTCGGCGCATAATAATTACCGACATCATTCTGAAGAACCACAACAGGACGAACACCGCCCTGCTTTGATCCGACCGGAACACCGAGATTGGCGAGATATAAATCACCTCGCCGATAAACCCAGTTTTCTTTCATATGCTGTTGTCTCCAATCTCCATACACTGATATGGATAAAGCCTGCCAGGTATCATGCTGATACAGCATCCGGCAGCGCTTTCTGAAAATATGGTTTCTCTGTACTTTTTCTTATCACCCCAGAGATGTAGGATTTCTCACAGGCGGCAGTGTGCTTCACTGCTCCATTGGAATTTAACCATCCCGCCTTCCTTATGGCCGGACCGCGAATTACGGAAGTATCATTGTCCCTGTCCGGCTTTAACACCGCCGCCGGTTGCAATCCGGCATTTGCTTCTGCGAAACCGCTATCGCCCCGATGGGCTTCATGGCGTGCAGTCGAAGGCTCGACCAAACAGGAATGTACCTGAAGAATGAGTATTCAGTTTTCAAGGGACATCCGGACTTTCGTCCTTACAAAGTAAGTTTAACAAGAATCCTCCGGTTTCGCGTTGGCCTCGTAGGCGCACTTTGGTTGTCCTTGCAGGACTACATACGGTTCGTTTTGACTTTTCCAGTGTTCTATACAGCCGGATTGAGGCAAAAAAATACCCCGTTGGTTTCCCAACGAGGCATCAAAGACGATTCTATTCTGTTTTCTATAAACTGGTACCCGTTTATCTCCTAGTGACCATTTGAGTCACGGCCAATGTATCAAAAAAGCAACGCTCATCTCAGCAAATCAGACAAGCTGTATTCTCCTTTGGGGATATTTGCTGTTCTGCGATACTCTTTTATGGCTTTCACCAAGAGCTGAGGATTACTGAAATACTGCTTCACAAAATCATACGACTTCACATCATGCATCCGAAGATTTATTTTACAAAATTCGCTTGGTTTTTTTCCAGAACGCTTAAACTGATCATATGCTCCTTCCGCATGAATAATCAGCATTTCAATTTCTGGAGCAGTAATGACATTTACCACGTCAATTTTCTGCTCATATGCTTTACTCAATCGAAATTCCTCTCTGCGAGAATCCAAAATCCGTATCACAGAAATCTGCTCATCGAATCCTTTCCGTAAGTATCGCTCCTCGAATCGTTTAGCACTTCTGCAACGGATGACACGTTCTTCCAACATTTCTTCTCTGTTGAAAATCAGAAGATCATTATCAACCAGTATGTCGATAATAGCTTCTTCGGCAGAGCCTTCACATATACACGCCTTGTATTTTGCTAATTCCATTCTGCCGCCTCCTTAATTGATTGAAGCAGCCAGGCTTTTCTTCAAGCGCATATACGCTTCATATGCTGGCGTTGTTCCCTCAAGGAAGCCGCTCTGGTAAGCATCACTCTTTTTAATATCATTACGTTTCAATATATAGCTCAGATTT
>JALFXR010000205.1 GCA_022787405.1 Bacillota bacterium | reverse complement strand
TTATCGGGCAGCTGCTGCTGGATGGAACCAAGCTGACGGCGCCGAGAATTCTGGTCATTTTTGTAGTTTCTGGCGTGGTGCTTCAGGCGCTGAACCTTTATCAGCCCATTGTGGATCTGGCGGGAAACGGAGCGACTGTACCTCTGCCGGGTTTCGGATATAATCTGGCAAAGGGTGCTATGGAAGGCGCACAGAAGGGCTTTCTGGAAGCTGTTACAGGACCCATAAAAGCAACCGCTGCAGGTGTGGCTGTGGCCATAACCTTCGGATATATAGTATCGCTGATTTTCACTCCTAAATCGCCGAAGAGATAGTTGTTGAGGGGTTGACAGACTCCAATATTGCGTGGTAAAATTTTACAAAGCAGAATGCATTTTGGAGGTTTGCCATGGAAAGACTGATTATATACGGGCTGGCAGTTGTCAACATAATACTGGGATTTATTTTACTTTACAGGAAGCCATCGCCATTTGGCAAAAAGACATACGATAAATGAGAAAAGACGCTCTAAATTAGGGCGTCTTTCTTGATTTTTGGCCCCATATATGGTAAATTATTATGATAGGATTGCTATGTGTATGTGAGGAACTATGAAAAAAATTGTTATATACATTATGAGGCTCGGTCTCAGCATAATCTACGGATTCTTAAAGTTTTTTCCAACGCAGGAGAATAAGGTTCTGTTTCTGAGCAGACAGTCAGATGAGATTACTCAGGATTTCAGCGATACCCAGGAGCTTCTGCGCCAAAAAAATCCTGGCGTGAAAATAGTAACATTGTGTCACAGGCTTGAGGGAGAGAAAAGCGGAGGACTCGCAGCCTTTGCTGTATCCACACTTAAGAGCATGTACCACATGGCCACTTCAACTGTGTGCGTTCTTGATGCCTACTGGCCTGCAGTTTCGATCCTTCATCATAAAAAGTCACTGACGGTAATACAGATGTGGCATGCACTGGGCAAGATTAAACAGTCGGGATATCAGACCCTTGGCAGAGAATCGGGCAGAAGCGCCGAGACGGCACGCCTTATGAAGATGCATGAAAACTATGACTATATCATAGCCGGAGGCAGAGCATGGAATCCGTTTTACTGCCTGTCATTTAACACCACAGAGGATAAGCTCGTAAACTGCGGACTGCCCAGGATAGACCATCTGCTGAATACGGCAGAAGCCAACAGAGCTAAGGTAATGGAAGCCTATCCGGAATTCCGTGAGAAGACAGTAGTGCTTTATGCACCTACTTTCCGTAGAAACATTGAGCTTCACTGGGAGGAGCTGGCTGACAGGCTTACGGCAGAGAAGGATATTGTACTGATAGTCAAGGGACATCCTAATCAGCAGCTTGCCACAGATAATCCGGCGGTGTACACATGCCCTGAGTTTAAAGCTGTAGACCTGCTGTCTGCATGTGATTATCTGGTAACGGACTACTCAGCCATAGCCATAGAGGGTGCAGTGCTTGATAGACCCACATATTACTTCGTCTATGATTACGAAGAATACAGAGAAAAAAACGGCATGAACATCGATCTTTTTGAGACTATGCCGGGTTGTGTTTTCCGCAGTGCAGAAGAGCTGGCCGAGGCCATCACAGCAGGCAGTTACAACTATGATGCTCTTGAAGAATACAGACATAGATATCTGCCGGAGCACCTAGGCACATCTACAGAGCAGATAGTGAAACTGATAACAGATAATATGAAGAAGTAAGATAAGTAAAGAAAAAAAGGAAAAGAAAACAAGATGGACTTTTTTGAGATAGCAAGGTGGGCAACCAAAAAAATGAAACTTTTCCTGCTCTACTGGAGAAGGATAGTTTTCGCTAAAAATCATTTTAAATGCCCGTGGTATAAAAAAATAAGAGCAAATGTGTGCGGAGGATTCCTGGCTGACCAGTGGATGCTTTATGATTTTGATCATAACGATAAAAGCGAGTACCTTTCCGAATTCGACTGGTACCGTTCAAGATACATCAACGAGCCTTTTGACTTCGTATGCAACAACAAGATAGCATCGGCGGAGATACTCAAGCAGTACGTGAGAGTTCCGGAAAGCTATATGATAAAAAACCACGGTTTTCTCAGCAGCTTTCAGAGCGTGGCCATGGAATACGAAGATGCGCTGGCGCTCCTTAAGGAGAAGGGCAAGATGTTTTTTAAGCCCTACGGCAAGGGTAAGGGAACCGGAGTAGTGATTATGACCTATGATTATGAAAAGGATATGCCTTGTATCGACCTTAAGCCCATGAGCCGGGATGACTTCATAAATTATCTTAAGAAGCACGACGACTGGTTCCTAAGCGAAGCTATGGAGCAGCACAGCTACCTTAACAAAATTTACGACAAGACTGTGAACACCATAAGGTTCATAACGATGAAGGATCCGGAGACACATCAGTTCAAGGTATTCTTTGCAGTTCAGAGAATCGGCACCAAGGAGACCATACCTGTGGACAACGGCAGCAGAGGAGGACTTGTAGCCAAGATAGATCTGGAGACGGGAATTCTCAGCGAGGCAAGATGCCTTCACAACAGAAATGTGTACAAGGTTCATCCTGATTCGGGGGCACCTATTGAAGGAGTACAGGTGCCGGGATGGCAGCAGCTTAAGAAGGATATGATAGATCTGGCCAATAAGCTGCCTTACATGCATTTCATCGCATGGGACATCCTCATTACCGAAGAGGGGCACTGCATCATAGAGGCCAATACATCGTCGGGAGTCAATATCATTCAGCTGTGGGGAGGCCAGAGAAACAAGGAGCTTGGCGACTTCTACAGATATCATAAGGTTATCAGGTAGGCTTTTGCGTTTACAGAGGGAAAAAAATGAAATATATTATCATGGCTGACGGTAAAGGAACCCGCTGGCAGAATTACAATGATATACCCAAGCATTTCATCGAGATAAATGGAGAAACGCTGCTGGCAAGAACCGTAAGACTTCTGAGACAGGGTGACCCGGGATGTGAAGTTATCATAACCTCACATGACCCGCGGTACGAGGTGGAAGGTGCAACGCGGTATGAACCTGTGAACAACCATCTGGAGATTGACCGGTTTACGGAGGAACTCATAGCAGACAATGTGTGTTTTCTCTATGGAGACACCTACTATTCCGAGGATGCTGCAGATATAATTATAAATACCGAAGCTGAGGATATTCTCTTCTTCGGAAACCAGAGATCCATTGTGGCTGTGAAGGTTGCTGACGGTGAGCTGTTCAGGAGCCATGTTGACAGAGTCAGACAGCTGTTTATCGAGGGTAAAATAGAAAAATGCATCGGATGGCAGGTATACCAGTCCTTTACGGGGCTGCCTTTCGGTGAGAAGAAGATAGAGTCCAAGTACATCATTCTGGAGGACAGCACTGAGGATTTTAATTCCCCGGAGGACTATAACAGGAGGACAGTAAAGATTTGAGCACTTTAAAAGAAATATTAAAGGAACATTTTGAGCACCGTGCGCAGCTTTTCAAACTGGCGGAGGCAGATCTGAAAAAGACCTACAGCGGCTCTGTACTGGGCTGGAGCTGGGCTCTCATCAGACCTTCGATTCTGATTTTTGTATACTGGTTCGCCTTCAACTTCGGGCTGAGGAGAGGCGGCGATGTGAACGGATACCCGTTTTTCCTATGGCTCATAGCAGGAGTTATACCGTGGTATTTTATGAGAGACAGTATTACCGGCGGTGCAGGTTCAATCAGGAGATATAAGTATCTCGTAACCAAGATAAAATTTCCGGTGTGCACCATTCCCACCTTTGTAAACATGGCACTTATGGTAAGCCATATAGGCCTGGTGGTGATTGTGATGGCTATTTATATGCTCTTCGGACATATGCCGACGGTATACTATCTGCAGATTCCATTTTACATGTTTCTCATGTTCCTCTTTTTCTCAGCATGGGGGCTTTTCAGCGGAGTGCTGTCATCTGTCAGCAGGGACTTTTACAATCTGGTAAAATCTCTGGTTACGGCCCTGTTCTGGATGTCAGGCATACTCTACGATGCCACCAAGATAAACAGTCATGCCATAAGAAGAGTGCTCATGTTTAATCCGGTGACCATCATAGTTAACGGATACAGAGATGCGTTCATAAATCAGGTATGGTTCTGGGAAAGAACTACGGAGCTCAGGAATTTTGCTATTGTATTTGCAGTAATGACAATTCTGGCCGTATGGGCCTACGGCAAACTTAAAAAGGATATTCCTGATATACTCTAGGAAAAAGAGGAAATCAAATGGGTAACACAGTTATAGAATTCAAGAATGTAAGCAAGATATACAAACTGTTTAAAAGTGACAGACAGCGGTTTAAAGCGATTTTTAGCAGGAAGGCTGGATATAAGAAAAAGGTGGCGGTAAACGACCTTTCCTTTAAGATTGAAAAGGGCGAGGCTGTGGCTCTCTTTGGAAAGAACGGTGCCGGAAAATCAACTATACTCAAGATGATTACCGGTGTCGCTTATCCTACTACAGGGGAAATAACGGTAAACGGTAGGGTAAGCGCACTTTTGGAGCTGACGGCAGGATTTGACCCGGAATTTACCGGAAGGGAAAACATATACTTCAGAGGACAGCTTTTCGGCATGAGCAATGCTGAGATAAAGAAGCTTGAACCTGAAATTGTGGAATTTGCAGACCTGAACGATTATATCGACCAGCCTGTGCGGACTTATTCAAGCGGTATGAAGGCCAGACTGGGCTTCGCCATAAACGTGAGCATCAAACCTGAGATTCTCATTGTGGACGAGGCGCTTTCTGTAGGAGACAGCGAGTTTAAAAAGAAATGTCTCGATAAAATAAATAAAATAGTGGGAGAAGAGGATGTGACATTCCTGTTTGTGACCCATTCAACCAATGTTGCCAAATCCTTCTGCAAGAGGGGGATGGTCATGAGGCAGGGCAAACTTCTCTTCGATGGCGGTATTGATGAGGCCATAGATTTCTACAAGCAGACTCTTGAAGAAGATCAGGCGAAGAAAAAGAAAAATAAGGGGATTTTTGAACAATGAGCAGAACAGAAAAAAAAGCAAGGGAAAAAAGAAGCTTCAAGCAATGGATACAGGGCTTGAAAAACTGGCAGAGAATTGCCATTCTGGCAGGTACAATCGTGGTACTGGCGCTGCTGATAGGTGGTATAGCTGTATACAGCTATTTCAGCGGAATAGTTGATGAGATGCATGAGCCTACTCCTGAAGATTATGATCTTTCTCTGGTGGACGTTGACGGATATATCAACATACTGCTGCTTGGTGTAGACAGCCGTGACATGGATAATATCAAAGGCACCAGAAGCGATATGATAATGATCGCCAGCATAAACAAGGAAACAAACGATGTGAAGCTTACATCTGTATACAGAGACACATACCTTAAAATAGGGGACACATCTACTTACGATAAAATAACTCATGCATGCGTCTATGGTGGACCTGAGATGACCATGAAGTCGCTTAATCAGGCAATGGACCTCAATATAACCAATTATGCCATTGTAAACTTCAAAGCTGTTGCCGACCTTGTGGATGCCATAGGCGGAATCACAGTGGATGTGCAGCAGGGCGAAATATACCAGCTGAACAAGTATACAAAGGCTACAGCCAGGAACATCGGACGAAAGGACTATAATCTCGTTAAAGAGCCGGGTGTACAGACACTTGAAGGTGTGCAGGCTGTATCATACGGAAGAATCAGAAAGGGTGTCGGAGATGACTTCAAGAGAACCGAGAGAATGAGAATCGTGGTATCCAAGGTTTTTGAAAAGGCCAAGGCAATGCCTTTCTCAGATCTTAAAAAGATAATAGACATGATGGTTCCTCAGGTAAAGACAAACCTGACTATGAACGACATTCTGGCCTTGGGAATCAGGCTTCCTCAGTATAACATTTCTACAGGAAGCGGCTGGCCGTACAAGTGGAGCACGGGAACAATCAACAAGATTTCATATGTTTTCCCTGCAGGACTTTCAAACAACGCGACCTTGCTTCACCAGGAAGTCTTCGGGCAGACTGATTATGTGCCTTCATCTACGGTGAATGCTATAAGCAGCGAGATTGCCGCCAGAATCGAGGCCGCCAGAAAGGCTAATCAGATAGAAAATGAAAAAAAGGGTGAAAGCCAGATTGACAATAATGCCACGGATAATGAAAATCCGGGCGGTACTGAGCCAACTGATCCGGGCACAACAGATCCGACAGATCCAGGGACAACAGATCCGACGGACCCAGGGACAACAGATCCGACGGATCCGGGAATGACAGATCCATCGGACCCGGGAACAGATACTCCGGGTACGGAGCCGACAGATCCGGGTACAGACAATCCGCCGGCTACTGTTGATACCGGCGGCGGAGGCACCTCACAAGACACCCGCAGCGGGGAAGAAGCGGCGTAGAAGCCTGCGCATCTGCACCGGCCGGCAGGCTGATGGTGCAGCTTCTTGCTTTGCGGAAGAGATGTTTTTCGCAGGGACCCCGAACTTCAGGGCGGACATATACAATAAAGTAAACAAAGAAAAATGAAAATACAGAAGGAAAAGGTGAATTAAAATGGCAAAAGAAAAATTAAACTGGGAAGACGAGCAGGTAAGACATGATTACAGACATACTGCATCACATATTATGGCACAGGCTGTAAAGCACTTATGGCCTGATACCAAGCTGGCAATCGGACCGGCTATCGACAACGGTTTCTACTATGACTTCGATACTGAGCATAAGTTCTCGGAGGAGGATTTCCTCAAGATTCAGAAGGAAATGAAAAAGATCGTTCAGGCCAACTATCCGCTGGAAAGATTTGAGCTTCCTCGCGAAGAGGCAATTAAATTCATGGAGGAAAAGAACGAACCTTATAAGGTTGAGCTCATTCAGGACTTACCTGAGGATGCAGTTATCTCTTTCTATAAGCAGGGAGATTTCGTAGACCTCTGTGCAGGTCCTCACATGGCTTCAACAGGTCAGATCAAGGCATTCAAGCTGATGAGCGTTGCAGGTGCGTACTGGAGGGGTGACTCTGACAGACAGATGCTTCAGAGAATATATGCCACTGCTTTCCCTTCACAGGAAGAACTTGATGAATACATCGCCAAAATGGAAGAGGCCAAGAAGCGTGACCACCGTAAAATAGGCAAGGAAATGGATTTATTCATGCTTACAGACGAAGGTCCGGGATTCCCGTTCTTCCTTCCAAAGGGTATGATCATCAGAAACGAGCTGGAGGCTTTCTGGAGAGAAGAGCACAGAAAGAGAGGCTACGAGGAAATCAAGACTCCACTTATCTTAAACGAGCAGCTGTGGAGGACATCAGGTCACTGGGATCACTACAAGGACAACATGTACTTCACCAAGATTGACGGCGAAGATTACGCAGTAAAGCCTATGAACTGCCCTGGTTCAATGCTTGTTTACAAGCGTAAGATGTGGTCCTACAGAGACTTCCCTATCCGCTGCGGAGAACTGGGACAGGTGCACAGACACGAACTCTCCGGTGCTCTTCACGGCCTTATGAGAGTAAGAACCTTCACTCAGGACGATGCTCATATTTTCATGCTGCCTGAGCAGGTAAATGAAGAAATCAAGAATGTTGCAAAATTCTGCGACGATGTATATAAGATGTTCGGATTTGAATACCATGTTGAGCTTTCAACCAGACCGGAAGACTCCATGGGTACAGACGAAGAATGGGAAATGGCAGAAAACGCTCTCAGAAGTGCCATTGAGGAAATGGGAGTTCCTTTCGTAATCAACGAAGGAGACGGTGCGTTCTACGGACCTAAGCTGGATTTCCATCTTCAAGATTCCATCGGCAGAACATGGCAGTGCGGAACCATCCAGCTTGACATGCAGATGCCTCAGAGATTCGACCTGACGTATGTGGGTCCGGACAATGAAAAGCACAGACCTATCATGATTCATCGTGTAATCTTCGGTTCCATCGAAAGATTCATCGGTATCCTTACAGAGCACTGTGCAGGCAAATTCCCTCTGTGGCTGGCTCCTGTACAGGTTAAGCTGCTCACAGTAACAGAAAAGTTTGCTCCTTATGCAGAAGAGGTTGCTAAGAAGCTTGAGGAAGCAGGACTTCGCGTAGAGCTTGATATCAGAAACGAAAAGATCGGCTACAAGCTGAGAGAAGCAAGAAATGAGAGAGTAAGCTACATCGGTGTTATCGGAGAAAGAGAAGCCGAAGCAGGAACCCTTACTGTTCGTTCAAGCAAGGTCGGTGAACTTGGTGAAATGTCAGTAGAAGAGTTCACAGCTAAGCTTCTTGAAGAAATCAGGACTAAGGCAATGTAGTAAATATTCTGGAATTGACAGAAATACTTTTCTTGCAATGTTAAATAAAATCTCCACCATTTTGCAATTTTGGCGAAATGATGGAGATTTTTTTGGCTTTTTATGGGAAGTGAGCGCGGTTCAAAAAACTGTAGCGGTTATTGTTCCGGCTGCGATTCCGGCTGCGATTCAGGCGCAAGTTCAGGTTCAGGTTCAGGTTCCGGTTCCGGTTCCGGCTCAGGTTCCAGCGGTGCCGGGTTCGGGTCGAAGAGAATTGACCAGGTTAGCTGGTCGATTTCTCCGGTAACAGGAAGGAGATAGTCTGTCTGGAATCTTTCCACAGCTGCTTTCATCTCATAATCAAAGTAGCCGTCAGCATAACCGCTGGAGTAGCCAAGCTCACTGAGACGTTCCTGGGCAGCCTTGTTGTAATCCGCATATTCACCGTAGTTCTGGTACATCTTAAGCAGATACTTGAAGCTGTTCGGATCAGGTTCGAAGATTACGGAGTAGGAGTTTGCAACAGGGTTCATGGAATAGTATGACTTGCCCGTTCCGAGCTTTTTGCCTGTGGTGTTGTTGTAAAGGGCTCCCTTGTAGCCGATATCCGGCAGAAAGTCAGTTCTCAGCTTGTACTTGCTGCTGCCGGTATACTTGATTGTAAAGTAACCGTGCTCGCTGCAGGTTATGGTTGTATTTCTCTTGTTTGCATAAATCGCCGCTTTGGTGAGCTTGTTTCCGGCAGTCTTCACCGAAGTAAGCTTTTTGCAGTTGGTCAGGTCGATTTCACTGAGCTGGTTGTTGCTCACATCCACCTTCAGCAGTGATGAGTCTCCCTTTACGTTGAGGGAGGAAAGATTATTATCGTTAAGATAAAGGTATTTCAGTTTGGTAAAACCTGAAAAATCAGCATTACCCGTAAGGCCGAAGCCTTCCCACTTGATGCGTGCCAGCTTTCCTGCACCATCGCCGTAGAAATTGTTTATAACGCCATCACCCCAAGTCTTTTTGTTATATGGGGTATACGAATAATTCAGCCTTTTTCCGTTGGTCATGCCGCCGCTGTAAATGTTGAAAAAGTTAGTCAGCATGGAGGTTTCGTAGGCATCGTTGATTTCCCAGCCCACATATTTGTTCTTATATATATAAAGGTAAATATGTGAAACAGCAATCTGTTCCTCGGACGGATCAAAGTAGGTGTAGTTGGTTATACCGTAGGTCTGCCAGGTGTCTGTTTCTCTGTTCCATCTGTTGTTGGTTCCCACAGTAGGGTCGATGAAAATCCAGCGCCCGTTTACGTAGCATTCTATCCACCAGTGGTCTCTGGTCGTCGGGTCACCTTCAGTATCCCAGTTATAGGTAGGCGATGTGGCTCTGTGGCCTGCGATGAGTCTGGTAGGGATTCCTTCGGCTCTGGCCAGTGCCATGAATATGCCGGAAAACCCCTGGCAGGTGGTGGCTACGCGGCCCTGGCTGTCGCTGTTGCTGCTGGCAATGCGGTTTTCATGGTTATATATGTTTCTGTAGGGATTGGCATACTGATATGTTTTCTTGGAAAAAGCCACCGTGTCATAGTAGAAGTTTGCGGCAACGTATTCATATATTTTAAGAAGTTTATCATAGTCATTGTAAACTCCGGCAGTTATCCTGTCTGAAATCTGTCTGAAATATGCTGCTTTCTGAGGGGTCATTTCCTCACGTTTTTTAGTCTTAGGATCCACAAAAAGGAAGCGCACATCCTCCATAGTGGTGTCAAGGTAATATGATGGCTGGAGAGTGTCGCTGGCACGGACTGTTCTGTTTTCTGCTATGATATCATCGTAGCGTGCTATGTGGGGCATGCCGTTTTCCACGACGATAGGCAGGTTCTTATAGACAGCGCCCTTGCTCGGCTTGGTTTCGTAGGTTTCGAGTGCATCGTTTATCTTGGCCAGATAGAGAAAATATGCACCGTCAGGTATCTGATAATCAGCAAAGTCTACGCTGCAATCAAAGCCATAGGTGTAATTGCCGCCTGACGAGATTCCCTGATAGGCTGCAGGCAGATAAATACCTAAATCGTAATATTCTGTCTTAGGAGATGTGCCGTAGAGTGCGACCCTGAATTCACCGGAAGGAACGGGAGTTTTAAAGCTTATCCTGAGTACCGACCCGCTCACTGAGGCCCTGCAGTACTCTCCGGATGACCCGCTGTTAGAATTAAAATAGCTGACATATGAAGGTGAGTTTACCTCCGCAATGGCAGCGAAAGCAGCGTCCGCAGGGACTGAACAGAAAATCAGAGATGCTGAGACTGCTGCTACGAGTATTTTAGGTTTTTTTCTTCTCAATTCGATTTACCGCCTTTCAATATGTTGTATATTTAGTATAGCACGTAATTTTGCTTTTATCAAACCGGTACATGCTTTTTTCACTCATAAATAACTCAGATTAAACGCAAAAAAAGTTACGAAAAGTTTACTATAGCTGTTGGTTTAGCTGTTGGTTGTGGCCTTCAGACACGAGCTGACACTTTTGACTCCATTGATTCCACTGACTCCACCATTTTTGCAGTTTTTGCCGAAATGGTGGAGATTTTTTGGCTTCTTACGTAAACTTAGGGAGATTCAAAAAATTGCCATCCCATGAAATCGTTGAAATTTCAATGTTTTACATTTTGTTACATATACCTGGACAGACAGCGAGTCGGAAATTTTTCCACCAAAATCGCCAAAACGGCCAAAAAGGTGGAATATGGGACGTCATCGCTTTGCTGTTTCAGAAGCCAGCTACCAACTTTGTCGAATTTTGTCGGAAAAAGGCGAATGAAAATTCTGTTAAATTTTGTCGAAAAATGTCATAATAATGTTGAGAAGTAAAAGTGTGATATAAACAGAAAAAGGAGGAATTCTCTAATATGGAAAATTTTTTACCGTTTATCAACAGTCATCAATGTTGCAAAATATGGCTGCATGATATCATGTACATCAGGCAGGACGGTAGGATGACCAGCATCATAACGGAAAAAGAAACCTACTGCAGTTATGAAAAGTTAAAAGAAATGGAAGCGCATTTAGATAAATGCTTTTATTATTGCCTGAAAAAAGTGATAATAAATTTTGATAATGTGGCCGCCATGAAGGAACAGACAATATACTTTAAAAACGGAGATTTTATTACCCTTGGCAGACAGAACTATGTACACACCCGTCAGGCTTTTGCGGCATATCTCCTTCAGCAAAAAAAGAATGAGAAGGAAATGGAAAAATCAAGGCCAAAATCAAGGACAAAATAAAAATAATCCTTGCAATTTCAACATTTTTATAGTATAGTATTAGGGCAGTGTGTGCAAAGACGCATTGCAGTAAACAATATCAATCACATCAGCCTTAAAGAATGGTTGCCGTGAACCCTGACATAAGGGCCTTTTCTGCAGATATTCTGTGGAACCCTGTATAAAAGAGGGCAGGTATGAGGAATGGCGTACTGATGCAGCATACAGCCTGCAGTTAACTGCAGACATTGTGAAGGCTGCGAGGGCTGATGGAAGTTCAAACCACAGGAGGAATAAAAAAATGGCAGTAATTTCAATGAAACAATTACTCGAAGCAGGTGTGCACTTCGGACACCAGACAAGAAGATGGAACCCTAAGATGGCTCCTTACATCTTCACAGAAAGAAACGGAATCTACATCATCGACTTACAGAAGACTGTAAAGAAGATCGAAGAAGCTTATGACTTCATGAAGACTGTAGGCGAAAGCGGCAAGCCGGTTCTTTTCGTAGGAACCAAGAAACAGGCTCAGCAGGCTATCGTTGACGAAGCTACAAGATGCGGACAGTACTATGTAAGCGAAAGATGGCTTGGCGGCATGCTTACAAACCACAAGACAATCGCTACAAGAATCAAGAGATTAAACGACATCAACAGAATGGCTGAAGACGGCACTTTCGAAAAGCTTTCAAAGAAGGAAGTTATCAAGTTAAAGGCTGAGGCTGAAAAGCTTGAAAAATACTTAGGCGGAATCAAGGACATGAAGGGAATGCCTGGAGCATTATTCGTTGTTGACCCTAAGAAGGAAAGAATTGCTGTTAAGGAAGCAAGAATTCTCGGAATTCCTATCGTTGGTATCGTAGATACAAACTGCGACCCTGACGATGTTGACTATGTAATCCCTGCAAACGATGACGCTATCAGAGCCGTAAAGCTTATCGCAGGCAGAATGGCAGACGCTGTTATCGAAGCAAACCAGGGCGAAAGCTTTGATGAAGGAACTCCTGCCGAGGCTGAAGCAGCAGAGGAAACCGCTGAAACTGAAGCTGAAGCTACAGCAGAAGAAGCTGTAGAAGAATAATTACATTTAGATAATTTAGGAGGAAAATAAAATGGCTGTAACAGCATCAATGGTTAAAGAACTTAGAGAAATGACCGGCGCAGGTATGATGGACTGCAAGAAGGCTCTTGTAGAATGCGACGGCGATATTGATAAGGCAGTTGACTATTTAAAAGAAAAAGGACTTGCAAAGGCTGCTAAGAAGGCAGGAAGAGTCGCTGCAGAAGGTTTAGTTAAGATTGCTTTCTCCGATGATTGCAAGACTGCTGCATTAGTAGAAGTTAACTCTGAAACAGACTTCGTATCAAAGAACGAAGAATTCGTAGCTTTCGTTGAGGGCCTTGCTAAGTTAGCATTAACTGCTGAAACAAACGATATCGAAGCATTCAAGGCAATGGCTTACGAAGATTCCACAGTTGCAGAAGTTCTCACTGCTAAGATTGCCAAGATCGGTGAAAACATGTCCATCAGAAGAATCGAAAAGGTATCAGGTGATGTGATTGCCTCCTACGTTCACGGCGGCGGCAGAATCGGTGTTCTTGTTGTAGGTAACGGAGAAGCTACTGATGAAGTAAAGACAGCATTAACAAACGTTGCAATGCAGGTTGCAGCTATGAACCCGCAGTACGTAAGCAGAAACGACATTTCTGCAGATGAGCTGGCTAAGATTAAGGTCATCACACTGGAAAGCGCATTAAACGATCCGTTCACTCTGCCTAAGCCAATCTTAAATGCTTTAATTGAAAAGGCAGTTGCAGATGGCTGGAGTGCAGAAGATGTAGCTATTTACGAAGAAAAGAAGAACGACAAGTCCTTCAACTTCAACTATTTACCAAACTTCCTGTCTCAGGACGCTAAGGCGAAACTTGCGGAACTGGCTGTTGCTGATAAGGCTTCAATCTCCGAAAACAAGATCTTCGCAGGACTGGTAGAAGGCCGTGTTTCCAAGCAGTTAAAGGACATCTGTCTCCTTGATCAGGTTTACGTAAGAGCAGAAGACGGTAAGCAGACCGTTGCTAAGTACCTGGAATCTGTAGACAAGGCTCTCTCCATTGCAAAGGTTGTTCGTTTCGAAGTAGGCGAAGGCATCGAAAAGAAATAAGAAAACTTTGCTGAAGAAGTTGCAAAGCAGATGGCTGGAAACTAATAGAGTCAAACTGATTCAGAAATAACCAGGACCCCGGGAAACTTTGATTTCTCGGGGTTTTTGAATATAGTAAAATTGTGGGATTATAGCAGTTAAAAAGTTCGTGCTTGACACCTTTGGATATGTAATTTAAGATAATATTTATAGGAGGAATGAAAATATGACGGAACTTAGAAAGAGAATAGATTATACGGTGGCATGTGTTTCTGAGTTTGCAAATAAGTATAATTTAACTCAAAAAGCAGCATTCCAATTCCTCTATGATTATAAGGCAATCGAATTTTTGAAAGAATGCTACGATATTGAGCATACATTGTCTTTCGACGATGCAATAGAGGATATGGAACGTATTTGTTCGAAAAATGGGGGAGTAATATCATGATTCTATACCACGGAACAAATCTTGATATCGCAAGTATCAACTTGAATATGTGTAGACCGTACAAAGATTTTGGCAAAGGCTTTTACCTTACTTTGCTTGAAGAACAGGCAAGAAAAATGGCTTATCGAGTGTCTAAAGTATATGGAGGGAGACCAGTTATAAACATATATGAAGTAGATGATAATCTTCTTTCAAACAAAGAGCTTTCAATTAAGAATTTCGGTACAGAGATAACAGAGGAATGGGCAGCCTTTGTCATGAATAATCGCAACAGGAACTTTGCCGATTTTGAAAATGCACTATGCAATTTTGATTTCAAATACGATATTGTGATGGGGCCTATTGCCAACGACGATTTAGCTATGCTGTTCAGGGAGTATAGCAAACATGCTATCAACTTGGATGTTTTACTAAAAGAATTATCTTATAAAGAGGCAACCAATCAAGTTTCATTCCATACAGAACGGGCAATTGAGTTACTCAGGAAGATAGGTGTCATACATGGATAAAAAAGAAATATTGATGGAGTACAATACCCAGGATATTATTGAATTCATTGTTCAGGATTTTGGAGTAGAGTACGATGAGGCAATGAGAAGGTTTTATAATTCCGAAGTATTTGAAAAATTGAGAAATCCTGAAACGGGGTTGTATTTGGAAAGCCCAGCATACGTTTATGGATTGTTTCAGGACGAGAGTAATTTTGGGAAAATAGTACAGGCAGAGATATAATGAAGCCGATAAGCACGCCAAATTTTACAAATAAGGGCTCCCAAATGTGTTCATTGTAGAGTATTACGTAGTGCAAACGGCTTTTCCCAAACTTTAGTGAAACTAAGAGAAGCGATATATTTAAAACATATATTGATAAAAGAGGCTCAAACGCTGTTAAATAGCCGATTCGTAGGGATTGTAATATGTATGTGAAGTGCTAAAAGTTTGCAAAGCAGATGGGCGCTAACTAATTTATAAAACTATGACCAGGACCCCGGGAAACATTGATTTCTCGGGGTTTTTGATTGCAATAGAAAGAATTGAAAACCAAACCTGAACCATATTGAAATTTCATACGGGATGTGGTACACTTTATTTATATCAAGCGATAGAAATGGGGCGGTGAATTGGCAAACTATACGAAGGAACAATGGAATGCGAAAAAAGAAACGCTGATGGAGAAGAGTTATGACTGTTTTGCGGAATACGGACTCCACGGAACAGGCATCAGGGCACTGGCAAAGCACTGCGGGTGCACCTCGAATATGCTGTATACATATTTTGAGAATCTGGATGACCTTATCATCCAGTCCACAGAATACTGCATGACGAAGGTGGAAGATGACTTTATGGCAAAAGCTCCTACAGACGTAGAGGACCTGTGGCGGTTCATAGACGAGATACCCTACTGGACGGCGGAAAAGCACGGAAAGAAATACCGCCTGATGTATCAGGTCTATACCCACCCGAAATACAGAGAATACGGTCAGAAATTCTTTGCGGGTGTAGATAAGCGCTATACGGAATACGCAAAGAGCCTGGAGGGCAAGCTGGGTATTCCATATCAGAAGCTGACGCCGCTTATTTTTATTCTGATCAGGGCCTGCGTGCACTACGCACTGTTCGAGGACGAGTTCTATCTGAAGTCCCAGATTGAAGTGCTGAAGGAAGCCCTGGAGCTATTTGTTATGAAATATAACCGGCAAACAAGACCTGGTGTTTTGACGAAATAAGGAAATTCAAAGGTAATTGGAAAGGAGACGCATGATGAAAAGTCAAAAAACAAGAAAAACAATGAAACGGATTGCGGCCAGCCTGCTGGTGCTGTGCCTCATTCTTACAACAGTGGGAACAGGAACGTTTGCTTCATATGCTTATGCACAAGAGGTAGTACCATCGGCTGAAGAAAGCGAAGGCGGCAATAGCTCTGTAGGAAGCGAAGACGCAGCACCAGAAGAGAAACCCAGCGAAAAGGATCCACCGAGCAATATCGGCACATATGAACCATATTACGCGGCAATGGTGGGTTACACAGGATATACCACTCTGAAGGCCGCTGTTGATGCGATTATGCAGAGTGAGAGCAAAAGTGGTAAAATCGTAATTCAGAAGAATATCGTGGAAGACGTGGTAATCCCTGCGGATGCTACAATCGAGATTGATCTGAAAGGCTATAAAATTACCAATGCCGGTGACCATACGATCATTAATCGGGGAACCCTTGTGATTACGGATTCCAGTTATGGAAAGAACGGAACGGTAGACAATGTCACAGATCAAAAGGCCGCGCTTATTAATGAACCGGGCGCTGCAGTTACCATTGAGGCCGGCTGCATTACAAGATCAAAAGAAACAGGAATAGGCTTCTCGATTAAAGGAGACAACTCCTACAGCACCATTATAAACCAGGGAAGTCTGACCATACAAGATGGTGCGAGCGTGACACAGGGACCCGGGGGAGGAGGATATTCACATTTAATATGTAACGGCTGGAGGAAAGAGTCTGAAAATAATTCAGAACTCACAGCTTCTATAACAATCTACGGAGGCACATTGTCCGGAGGCTTAACAAATATAGAAAACTATCACCTCGGAGAGGTACATATTTACGGCGGAACCTTTGAGGATGCTGAATACAATTCCATTTGCAACTATAATATAGCAGATATTGAAGGCGGAACGTTTTCCATAAGAGTCGGTAAAAACGGCAGCGTGGTATACAATCGGCAGAGGAATGACAATACAGCGATAGGCCAGTTGAATATAAAGGGAGGAACATTTACAGGCAATATCCAGAATGTAGCCGGCAGCACAGAAGTAACGGGAGGAACCTTCACGAATGTGGTTTTGTCCGAGCTGATACCTTACGGGTATACCCGTAAGAGAACGGATGACGGCAATTACATTGTAACAGAAGGTCAGTCCTCCGGAGAAGCCTCTATGTCCATTGGCACGTCCATTGGCAGCAGCGCAAGTGATATCATTTCAGCCGGAGCATCAAAAAAGGAAACGGAAACGGTTCAATTGATCGTATCGGATATAATGTCAAACAACCTTGTAAATGCTTCGGAGGTTTCAGGACTGAATAGTGCCTTCAATGTAAGTAAATTCTTAAACTCCTCCGTGGGCAGCAGTCTGGTAAATACAAGTGAGAAAAAGCTCGAGTTGAATGTGAAAGCCAATCTTACCAAAGTAGGTCTTAAAGAAAAGCCGGACATTCAGAGCGAAGGGGAAAAGATCAGCTTCGTACCGGCAAGTGTGACATATGAGGTGTATCCGACGGTCAAAGGACTCACCAGCAGCGGGGAGACGAAGTTGATATCACTTCAGAGTAATAACAGCCAGTTTCTGAATGGGAATACCATGGAATTTAACCTTCCGATTCCTTCCATGGTAACTGAGAAATATGTGAAGATCACCCATCAGTCAAAAGGATACCCGAATGAAGTAAGTTATTCAGAGATCCTTGGTAATGGAACCGAAAAATATACAAAAGTCAGCGGCAGTCATTACAGTACCTTTGTTCTTGAATTTGTAGACAGTATCCCGACCAAAGAAGAAACCACTGCAAAGCTGTCAGAACAGAAGCTGGCAGCTCGCTCTGCGCTTGTAACCATGAAGAACGGCAAGAAAGCTGTGCGCATCACATGGTACAACCAAAACGGAGAGATGATGGACTTCGGCGGCGTAGAGATTTACCGCTCCATCAAGCGTAACTCCGGTTACGGCAAAAAGCCGATATTCACATCTAAGACAGATAAGTACACCAACACGTCGGTTAAGGTTGGAACCAGGTACTACTACAAGGTGCGCGGTTTCGTGATAATAGACGGACAGAAATACTACACCGACTGGTCACTGAAGGCAATCAGAACAGTTAAATAAAGGTAATATCAGAAAGGGAGGCAACAAAATGGTTAAAGTGGTTAAACGTATTTTACTCCTATTGCTGGCGATTATTGTAATAGCAGTCGTTGCATTTATAGGACTATATTTTACACGAATCCTGACCGTGAGCAGCATCGAGCAGCTTACAGATTACGAGGACGGATATAATCTCTACAGCATGGATATCAGATACGATTACAGTCTTGATGACATCATTGACTACGGCATTACGGACGACCAGACGATGATTGACGCAATTCTGAAGGAGTCACTCCCGCTGATCCCGGCAAAGATTGACGTGCCCGATTACGGCTGCACATCCTTCACACTGACCGATACGGACGGAGATGTTCACATGGGACGAAATTACGATTTCAGGAAAGACACTTCAGCCATGATGGTCTACTGCACTCCGAAGGACGGTTATAAATCGGTTGCTTTTGCTGCACTGGACAACATTTCGGCAAATGAACCGGATGCGAGCACGGCCAAAAAACTTGCGACTCTGACCTCACCTTTCATATGCCTTGACGGCATGAACGAGAAAGGTGTGTCCATCTCCGTGCTGACGCTTGACAGCGAGCCTGTCCGCCAGAACACCGGCAAACCGGTCATTGCGACAACTCTGGCAATACGTCTTGTGCTTGACAAGGCAGCATCTACAGAGGAGGCTGTAGAACTTCTGCGCAGCTATGACATGTTCTCATCCAGCGGCAGAGACTATCATTTCTACATAACCGATGCGTCGGGAGACGGAAGAGTTGTGGAATATGATCCGGAAAGCGAGAACAGGGAAATCATCGCTACGCCGACCGAGGCGATTACCAACTTCTTTATCATTCACAAGGACAAAGTGCTTCCAAACCAGAAGAACGGTATCTACGGCCACGGCAGAGAACGCTATGACGCCGTGCTGAAGGTGCTTGAGGAGGAAAAAGGAAACTACACCAACGATACAGTGTGGAATGCAATGAAGGCGGCAGCACAGGACCCTAGCCCTGATGCCATCACAAGCAACACACAGTGGTCAGTATCCTATAACAATACTGACCTTACAGCTGAAATAGCCATTCGCCGCAACTGGGATGATATAACCGGCTGCGCAGTCAGCAAATAGGTGACTACGACGGGAAAACGAATGGGAGGAATATTCAATGAAAAAGAGAATTTTAAGCATAATGCTCTAAATTTGCATGGTACTTACGCTTGCGCCGCAGGCGGTATTTGCAGAAAGCACTGTACAGACAGAAGAAAACGGAAGTCAGGAAATTGTAGCAGGTAATGCAGACGATGCCAGCTCAGACAAAGAAACACCGGACACGGCGGTAATCGTATAAGAAATAGAAATAGCAGATGGTAAAGAATACGCTATAGAATACCCAACTATCACTCAGGCTCTGGAGGTAATAAAAAAGGGAACTTTGGTGATGCAAAGAAGCATTACCGAAGATGTCGTTATTCCTGAAGGTTCCGAAATAAAGCCAAACCTTAACGATCATACATTGACCAATAAAGAAGGTCATACGATCACTAATTACGGAACCCTTATTATCATGGATTCTGTTGAAAATGGTACATTTACCAGATCCGATGAAAAAAGCACGAGTTCGATGGCAGGCGGCGAAAACAGTTGCAGCGTACTGGTAAACCACGGAGACATGCACATATATGATGATGCAGCCGTGACCATTGAAGGAATGGTCTCACCTCTCATCTTAAACGGATGGAAAACATCAGGTGAAAGCTCAGCGGACAGCTCACCGGACAGCTCAACTGATAAAAAAGCCATATTGAATATCGAGGGAGGATTATTTTCCGGAGGCAAAGAGAATATCGACAACCGGTACTACGGATATGTATATATCTATGGCGGTACATTCCAGGAGGGTGCAAGCGATTCCATATTGAACTACAATGTACTCCAGATTGAAAACGGCAGGTTTTCCACAAAGTCCGAAAAAAAACGGTACGGTATTAAGCAATTTTAAGAGAAATGATGATACAGGTAAGGGTCTCGTGTATGTAAGGAACGGAGAGTTCACGGGAGACATACTGGACGAGGGCGACACGAACATAACGGGAGGATACTTCTCGAACAAGGTTCCTTCAAGCGCCCTTCCAAACGGATATACATGCGAGTTAAGAAATGTTGGAAATGCAAGCAAATATGTGGTCATAAAGGTTCAGACTTCGGGTGATAAGCCTGTCTATATCGGAAGCAGTGAAAGAATGGAAATATCCAGCCCTACAGCGGGTCAGGCACTGACAAGTATCACAGCACAATATGGCAGCTCATCTCTGAAACTGTTGTCGTCAATAATGTATAACGGGGATGTTACGGAAGGAATCGACGGGCTTCTTTCCGCCGTCAATGTAGATAATACGGTTCAAAACTACACAACGGAGGTATCCCAGAAGGCGTCGCTCCTGCAGAAGCCTGTTTCCGGAATCACTGAAGCATTTAAGGCAGGGACAGTCTTAAACTCTGACAAGGGTAATACTCTGTATAATGCAG
>JALFXR010000105.1 GCA_022787405.1 Bacillota bacterium | reverse complement strand
AGCTCGTTGTGCATTTTTATAAGGGGGATTATTTATGGAAAGTTATGTTTTTCTTTTAAGTATTGCAATTATACTGTTAGCAACCAAGGTTCTTGGAGATGCCACAAACAAAGTGAATATGACGCAGGTCGTCGGAGCGCTGCTGGCAGGAGTTCTGCTGGGGCCTTCATGCCTGGGACTCATCACCGAAACTGATTTCATAGCCAAAACAGCCGAAATCGGTGTAATACTTCTCATGTTTATGGCCGGCCTTGATACGGATGTAACAGAAATGAAAAAGAATATCAAAGCATGTATGGTCATTGCATCTATAGGTGTGCTGGTTCCGCTGCTGGGAGGCACTGCATGTTATTATTTTTACTTCTACGACACAATGACAGGTTACGACAACATCCTGAAGGCTGTATTTATAGGCGTTATTCTTACTGCAACGTCTGTGAGCATCACAGTTGAAGCTCTGAGAGAAATGGGCAGACTGGAAGGCAAAGTGGGAAGCGCAATTTTGGGAGCAGCGGTAATAGATGATATAATAGGCATAATCGTTCTTACCGTGGTGATAAGCATGAAAGACAGCACTGTTTCGATTGGATCTATTCTCATAAAGATAGCCGTTTACATGGTTATGATGATGACGCTTGGATACCTTTTGAATCGTTTCCAAGATTTGATAGACCGAAATCTTGGAAAGCGCCGGATAACTACCTATATCGTGGCAGCCTGCTTTATTATAGCATTCGTTTCGGAAACCTTTTTCGGGATTGCGGATATAACCGGAGCATATCTTCTGGGACTTTTCTTCTCTCAGCATGAGATAAAGAGGGAGATTGCAAGAAAGATTACAGTACCTTCCTACCTGATTTTTTCACCGGTATTTTTTGCCAGTGTAGGACTTAAGGTGGAACTGTCGGGTATGACGGGGAGTCTGATACTGTTTTCAGTTCTGCTGCTTATTGTAGCGGCATTGACAAAGATAATAGGCTGCGGTATTGGTGCAAAACTGTGCGGATTCACTTCCAGAGAGTCGTTGCAGGTTGGAGTGGGCATGGTATCACGTGGTGAGGTTGCACTGATAGTAGCACAGAAAGGATACGCCGTAGGGCTTGTTGATGCGTCCATGTTTCCGCCTATTGTAATCGTAGTAATTGCGACAACTGTAATTACACCTATTGTGCTGCGGCAAATTATGTGCGATAATAAAGGCAGGAAATAAGGAGGCAGGAAATAATGAATGAAATAAAAAACGAAACAATAGAACTTCTTTTGAGCCACAGCTCCTGCAGAAGTTTTCTTGACAAACATGTGCCGGAGAATGTGGCAGATGTGATAATTAAATGTGCGCAGCGTGCACCGACTTCCAGCTATCTTCAGGCATACACCATAATAAGGGTAGAGGATAAGGAAAAGAAAAAGGCTCTTGCAGAATTCGCAGGAGGACAGGAATGGGTGGAAAAGGCAGGACTCGCTCTGCTTTTCTGCGCAGATCTCCACAGATTGGATGTAATGCTTGATATTGCAGACAAAAATGTGCTTCACAATGCCGAACTATATACTGTGGCAGTAACCGATGCGGCATTGGCTTCATCCAGAGCACTGGCTGCAGCACAGGCTATGGGGCTCGGAGGTGTGTTCGTAGGAGGAGTGAGAAACGAAACCGAAAAGATGGCTGAACTTTTCAATCTTCCTGAGCTTGTGTTCCCTATGTACGTTGTCTGCATGGGATATCCTGCCGATGTGCCGCCTCAGAGACCGAGAATGGATAAGAGCCTTATTTCAGCTGTGGATGGATATCCGGATATTACAGGGCCGGAGCAGCTGGCAGGCTACGAAAAAGAGGTATCGGAATATTTCATGAATATTACCAATGGCAGAAGCGGCCGGGGATGGATTGCAAGAGCAGAGCACGCCATATCAGTCAAACCGCGCTACAGCGTTGGAGAATTTCTCCATAAGGTCGGATTTATGACTGCAGATGAACCGGCTGAAAAATCTGAATAACCGGAATAAAACTGCGAGAATATAAATCGCAGTTTTTTTGTGGAAAAATCTGTTTTGATATGATAAAATACCAATATGATTGATAATATGAATACCAGCCGACTTACCCTGAAGTCTAAAAAGCTGTTCCTTCTTGACATGGATGGAACTCTCTATCTTGATGACCGGCTGTTTGACGGTGCATCGGAGTTCCTGTCACATATAAAAAAAACAGGAGGAAGATACGTTTTTCTGACAAACAATTCGTCGAAGGGAAGAGACAGCTACATAGAAAAGATGCAGAAGCTGGGCATACCGGCCCGGCCTGAGGATTTCATAACCTCAGTAGATGCACTTGTTTACAGGCTTAAAGACTGTTATGGGAAAGAGGCTGTGACACGCAAATTGTATATAATGGGAACGGAATCCTTTAAGGAACAGATGAGGGCGGAGGGATTTAATGTAACTGATGTACTTGGAGACGATGTCCAGGTGCTGGTTATCGGCTTTGACAGGGAACTGACTTTTTCCAAGCTGGAGGATGCATGCAGATTGCTTGGAAGAGGAGTTGACTACTTCGCAACTAATCCCGACTGGGTATGTCCCACTGAATACGGTTATGTACCCGATTGCGGATCTTTTGCCTTCATTCTGGAAAAAGCAACAGGAAGAAAGCCTGAATTCGTAGGCAAGCCGGAGCCCCAGATGGCATATCTTGCTATGACGCAATTGGGCTTTTCGCCCGATGAAACATTGCTGATAGGTGACCGGTTGTATACCGATATAGCCTGCGGTAAGAATGCCGGTATAGATACAGCATTCGTCCTTTCCGGTGAAGGCACGATAAAGGATATTGAAGAAACCGGTATAGAACCTGAGTACATATTTGAAGTCGTAGGGCAGATATCGGACGAAATTTTTGGGGGTAAATAAGAACATGAAGCTTGACAACAAACGAACTATAACTATAGGCTTTGCATTTCTTGCTATCAGCGCCTTCTGGCAGATGTATGACAACATCATTCCGCTGATACTGAAATATTTCTTTAATATAGGCGACACGCTTTCTGGCGGAATAATGGCTCTGGACAACATTTTCGCGCTGATAATGCTGCCGCTCTTCGGTGCATGGTCAGATAAAGTAAATCATAAACGGGGTAAAAGAACGCCTTTTATATTCGTTGGAACTGTTATTGCCGTTGCAGCCATGCTGCTCCTTCCTCTGGCGGCAAACAGCAGGAATCTGGTGCTTTTCGTGGCGGCTCTCTTTGTAACACTTTTTGCAATGAGTACCTTCAGGTCACCGGCTGTTTCACTCATGCCGGATGTAACCCCAAAGCCTCTGCGTTCCAAGGCCAATGCAATCATAAATCTTATGGGGGCTATTGGAGTTATCTGCGCCCTTGCACTGATTATGTTCCTTGTAGGAGAGGGAAAAACTCCGAACTACGAGCCGCTGTTTATTGCAATCGCAGCCATAATGGTTATATCCCTTGTAATCCTTCTGACTAAGGTAGATGAAAATAAATTTGTCGCTGAGAGAATTGCTAAAGAAAAGGAATGGGGCATCGAGGACGAAGAGGAAATCACCGATGAAAACGGTAACACCACTCTGCCTAAGCCTGTGAAACGCAGCCTTGTATTCCTGCTTTTATCTGTGGCCTTCTGGTATATGGCATATAACGCTGTTACCACTGCATTCTCAAAATACGCTACGGAAATGTGGGGGATGGAAGGCGGCGGATTTGCCGGTGCTTTGATGGTAGCTTCTGTAGGAGCGCTGATTTCCTTTATTCCGGTGGGAATCATATCAAGCAAGATAGGACGTAAAAAGGTGATACTGTTTGGGGTTCTGCTGCTGGCGGCAAGTTTCTTCTGCGGATGCCTGTTCAAGACTCCTAATTTCGGCGTCAATATCGTTTTCCTGCTGGTAGGAATGGCGTGGGCTTCTATAAATGTAAATTCCTATCCTATGGTAGTGGAAATGTGTAAGGGCAGCGATATCGGCAAATTCACCGGAATGTATTATACATTTTCCATGGCGGCACAGGTGCTTACACCGATTCTGTCAGGATTTTTCCTTGAACATGTAGGCTACTGGACGCTGTTCCCGTATGCGACTGTGTTCGCTGTGATTGCTTTCTGCACCATGCTGAATGTAAAGCACGGAGACAGCAAGCCTGAACCTCCGAAAGGTAAACTTGAGGCATTTGACGTTGAAGATTAGAAATAGATTCAGAAAGGGGGGGGTATTGGTATGGAAAAGAAACAGATACTTGATGAATTACTTACATGGCGGTATGCTCACAGAGGCTTTCATAACAAGCCCGCTGTGCCTGAAAACTCCATGATTGCCTTCAGAAGAGCAGTTGATGAGGGCTTCGGCATCGAGCTTGACGTTCATCTTACAAAGGATAAGAAACTGGCTGTCATTCACGACTCCAGCCTCAAAAGGACCTGTGGCGTAGACCTGAATATAGAAGAAATTACTCTTGGGGAGGCGCAGGTATACTTCCTGGAAAAGAGCCAAGAAGTCATTCCGGCCTTTGAGGAGGTGCTGGATGCAGTTGACGGTAAGGTTCCTCTTATTATAGAAATCAAAAGTGCCGGAGGCAATGACAGGGAGCTGACCGATTCGGTCATGGCTGTTCTTGAAGGCTATGACGGACTTTACTGTATAGAATCCTTCAGTCCTTCCGTAGTGGGATATCTGCGCAAAGCGTATCCGGATGTAGTTCGTGGCCAGCTGTCGGGATGCCTCAACAGGAATTTTGACAAGAAACATGCGGGTGCCTCAGGCAATGAGCCTATACTCACCGGTCTGCAGGATTTCCTGCTTAAAAATCTCTGGGTCAATGCAGCCGGCAGGCCTGACTTCGTGGCCTACTGCTACGAGGACAGGGATATGAGGGCCCTTGTAAAATTTAAGGGTGCCAAGTTTATGTGGACCATCAGGAGATATGATGATTTGAAGGCTTGCGAGAAGTCGGGGGCGGCAGGAATCTTCGAACAGTTCAACCCGAAGGATTATGAATAGCGGCATTCAGTCATATGACATCTTGAAAAAATACGTATTGAGCTTTGAAACTCCACCTTTTTTAGCAAAAAATGCAAAAAAGTGGAGTTTTTGGCTGTTTGTCATTGGAATAGCGACGCCTTGTGAAATATTCACCTTACTAAAAC
Source organism: Bacillota bacterium (assembly GCA_022787405.1). GTDB lineage: Bacteria > Bacillota > Clostridia > Peptostreptococcales > Anaerovoracaceae > SUG1106. The sequence goes on along the minus strand of JALFXR010000105.1, from coordinate 5,055 downwards.
GTTGAAATTTCAATGTTTTACATATTATTCCGCGCAAGCTGACGCTTTAAATCAATAAAATCTTTCCACCAAAACATGCAAAAACGTCAAAAATGGTGGAAAAGTGTGATATAAGCCACTTTTACCCGTAGACATTTATGTGTTATAATGCTTCTAATAATATGCAACGAGGTGACATATGAAACTTCTTTTAAAAAATGCACAGATAGTCAACGTATTTACAGACAGACTCGAAACAGCTAACGTCCTGATTGACGATAAAAAAATCATAGGCGTGGGCGGATACGATGACTCAGACGCTGACAAGGTAAGAGATCTTTCGGGTAAAATAATCTGCCCTGGATTTATTGACGGCCATATACACATAGAAAGCACCATGCTCACACCATCTGAACTGACAAAGGTGTGTCTGCTATGCGGAACTACTGCCATAGTGGCTGATCCTCATGAAATAGCCAACGTGTGCGGATTATCAGGTATTGCCTACATGCTTGAGGCAAGTGAGAATCTTCCTATGTCGGTATATATAATGTTGCCTTCATGTGTTCCATCAACAGGCTTTGATGAGACGGGTGCAGTACTTGAAGCGGAAAACCTCGCCGTTCTGTACAATCACCCGAGAGTGCTGGGGCTGGGAGAGATGATGAACTATCCGGGAGTCCTGGCAGAAGACCCGCAGGTGATGCAGAAAATTTCAAAAGCCCATGAATTCGGAAAGCTGGTGAACGGACATGCTCCGCTGCTCGGCGGAAAAGGGCTGGATAAATATATTGCGGCAGGTATCAGTGATGATCATGAATGTAGCACTGAAGAGGAAGCTATGGAGCGCATCTCTAAAGGTCAGCATATTATGATAAGACAGGGAACAGCAGCCAAGAACCTTGATGCTCTGTTGCCGCTGTTTGATGAACCATGGTCGAGAAGGTGCATGCTGGTGACAGATGATCGTCACCCGGCGGACCTTATCAGCGAAGGACATATTGATAATATCATCAGAAGGGCTGTTAAAGCAGGCAAGTCGCCTCTGACAGCAATCAGAATGGCCACCCTGCAGGCTGCAGAATATTTTGGTATGAATGGCGTGGGAGCGGTGGCTCCCGGATATACAGCAGACATTCTGGTTTTGGATGATTTGGAAACTGTGAAGGTGTGCGATGTGTACTGCAGAGGACAGCTTGCGGTGTCAGACGGAAAAGTCATAGACTTCAAAAAACCGGAGATACGAAGTGACATCAGGAAGACAGTGAGAAATTCATTCTATCTCGATGAGCTGTCGCCGGAAGACTTCCATATTGAGCCTGAGGGCGAAAGGTGCCATGTGATAAAAATCAGGCCCGGACAGCTGCTTACCGATGAGTCGATTACAGAAATCAATTTTGATCGTAATAACGGTGTAGATACCAAAAGAGATATCCTGAAGCTGGCAGTAATAGAGCGCCATCTTAATACAGGACACAAGGGCATCGGATTTATTTCGGGAATCGGATTGAAGAAAGGCGCTATAGCATCTTCGGTGTCCCATGATGCCCATAATCTCATAGTCATAGGAACCAATGATGATGACATGGCAGCTGCGGCCAACCGGATACGTACCATGGGAGGAGGAAACGCTGTGGTATATGAAGGTAAAATAATTGCAGAAATGCCTCTGCCTGAGGCCGGGCTGATGAGCGATCTTACGGCAGCCGAGGTTGCATCTCAGAACGAAGAAGTGCGTATGGCAGTACATAAACTGGGTGCTTCAGCAGAGATTGAACCTTTTATGAATATGGCGTTTCTAAGCCTTCCTGTTATACCTTCACTGAAGATGACCACGCTTGGACTAGTAGATGTGAACAGCCAGAGACTTGTACCGCTGTTTGAGAAATAAACAAAAAAATGAAAAAGCTGTGCACCGAGTATAATTATCGGGTAACCAAGGTTAATTGGGGTCTCACTTAAATTGGGGGCATTCGTTGGGGGCTGTAAAAACTGCAGCAGAATTGTATAGATTATCTGCTTGCGGCGGGTCTACACTGCATTTTATTCATTTTTGTCTCCTGAACCGCTGAAACCCGCATAAAAAATCGCAAAAAAGACTTTTGAAGATTTTAGAAGATTTTTGGTACAGGTTGCTCGAAAAATTTAGCTCCAAATCGTCATAATATCATACATTTATGTAATATAAACACATATAATTCTATATAATCCCACACTATTACACAAACTTTTATTCGTGGTGTCTTTTTTGCACTATATTTCCAACGTTTGCGGGTTTAGCGTGACATTTTTGCATAAAGTGCCCATTACAGGGTACACTTTAGCTTTTTAAGTCCAGATTATTTTCCTGTTATTTTCCTGCCTGAAGCAGATCCCTTATTTCTCTGAGCAGCTGAATGTCCTCAGGAACAGGGGCAGGTTCCGGCTCGGCAGGCTCAGCAGGTGATTCCTCGGATTTTCTGGTAAACACACGGTTAAAAATTTTCATCATCCAGAAAATAACCAGTGCGGTTAAAAGAAATACGATTACAGCCTGGATGAAGTTGCCTACCATGAGCTCCGCGCCGCCTACTGTAACTTTGATTCCGGTAAAGTCAATGCCTCCGATGATGATTCCCAGGAGGGGAGTGATTACATCACCAACCAGTGAGTTTACAATGGCAGTGAAAGCACCGCCGATGATGATGCCGACGGCCATGCTCATGACATCTCCTTTTGAAATAAATTCCTTGAATTCAGACATAAATTTTTTCATCTAAAATTCCTCCAATTTTAAGATTTCCTTTTCAATTCTTTCCCACGGAAAACCTATAACGTTTTCATAGCTGCCCTCTATATGGTCGGTGTACCTTGAAAAATATCCCTGAATCGCGTAAGCACCTGCCTTGTCGTAGGCTTCATCAGTGTCCAGATATAAATTAAGCTCCCGGTCTGAGTAGTCTGTAAAATACACCTTTGTCACCTCAGCAAAAACACGAGTCAGCTGACGGCCGCATGCAAGCATGGCCACACCGGTAACCACATAGTGATAATCATTTCTCAGCTTGTCCAGCATACGATACGCATCTTTTCTGTCTGCAGGTTTTCCCATAATCTCTCCGTCCTTGTAAACGATGGTATCTGCAGCAATAATTATGCTCCCCTTTCCTGGGTTGTCCGGCATGGAAGCCAGCTGTCCGTAAACATTCTGAGCTTTTTTCAGAGCCAGGAACATGACAGTTTCACACATGCCGTGAATCTGAGGAAGGTTTTCTTCGATGTGAGCAGGCATAACTATCGGCTGGATACCGTGGGCGCGCATCATCTCAATGCGGCGCGGTGAGCCTGAAGCCAGAACTATTTTTTTATCTTTGAGGCAGCACAGACTGCCGGAGGTTTTTAACATGACGCCCCTCCGTTTTTTGTGTGAGATTTTCTGATAAATATTATGACATATTTTTGGCTTAATGGAAAGAATAAAAAGTACAAAAGAAAAGTTTTTTATCAATGCAGGAGGGTTTATGATGGTGCTGCAGATAAGCGAAGAAAAAAACAAGGAAAAGGAAAAGCAGAAAAAGGAAATAGGAAAGGCATATGGGAAGTATGCTAAACAGTTTACGCCCAGGCCAAAGTATTTTTCCAACTGTGTAAAGGCTTTTGTCACAGGAGGTGTGATCTGTATGGCTGCACTGGCGGTACAGAACAGGCTTCAGGCGACAGGAATGTCGCAGAAGGATGCAGGTGCTTTTGTAACCATTGGCCTTGTGGTTCTGGCTCAGCTGCTGACCGGTCTGGGAGTTTTTGATGTAATAGCCAGGAATGCTGGCGCAGGAGTTATCGTGCCAATTACAGGTTTTGCTAATTCAATGGTGGCACCTGCCATCGAGTACAAGAAGGAAGGACCTGTGCTGGGGACAGGCGCCAAGCTGTTCAGTGTGGCGGGGCCGGTACTGGTGTGCGGAATCAGTACGGCAACTGTTGTTGGTATAATTTACTGGTTTATAGAAAAGTTTTAAAAAAGAAGGATTGGAGAGGAAGAGTGGCAAACAGAAAAATAGGCGCGCAGACGGTGTGCCTTGAGAAAAAACCGTATATCATAGGGCGCGGAAACATCGGCGGAAAGAAAGAAGGCGAGGGCCCTCTGGCTGATTCCTTTGATCAGATTCTGGATGATGATATGTTTGGTGAAAAATCATGGGAAAAGGCCGAGTGCAAGATGCTGGAGGCAGCCATGGAAAAGGCTATGGTACGCGCTCAGCTAAAAAAAGAGGATATAGATATCATGCTGTGCGGAGACCTTGTAAACCAGATAATGACATCCTCCTTTGCGGCCCGCGATATGCATATACCATTTCTGGGACTTTACGGAGCCTGCTCCACCATGACTGAATCCCTGGCCATAGGGTCCATGCTGGTGGACGGCGGATTCGCCAGAAGCATTCTGGCAGGAGCATCAAGCCATTTCTGTACAGCTGAAAGACAGTTCAGAATGCCGGTTGAACATGGAAACCAGAGACCGGCCTCAGCACAGTGGACGGCAACTGCTGCAGGTGCAGTAGTGGTGTCTGAATGGCCCCACGGAATTACAAAGGGAATGACTGCGGTAAGGATATGTGAAGTTACAATCGGCAAGGTGATAGATGCGGGAATCAGAGATGCAAACCAGATGGGCGCCGCAATGGCTCCGGCTGCTGTGGATACACTGCTCAATCATCTTCAGGACACAGGCCGTGATATTGACTATTATGATCTGGTAGTCACCGGTGACCTCGGTTATATAGGAAAGGATATAATGGCAGACCTGCTGGCTGATGCAGGACTGGATAAAAAGAAAATTTTTTCTCATTACGACGATTGCGGAACCATGCTTTACAGCAAGGAACAGGATGTACACGGAGGCGGTAGCGGCTGCGGATGTTCGGCTTCGGTATTTGCAGGCAAGCTGCTTAAGGACATGGAACAGGGCAAATACAGACGAGTTCTGCTTATGTCAACGGGTGCGCTTCTTTCCACTATTTCGCCATTTCAGGGAGAAAGCATCCCGGGAATTGCCCATGCGGCAGCATTGGAGGTGGAGTAAATGGAATATTTATGGGC
>JALFXR010000098.1 GCA_022787405.1 Bacillota bacterium | reverse complement strand
CAGAACAAGCGGCGGCAGGATTAAGGTAATCCTGGTTGGTGAGGACCTGGGATTTTAGAAAAAGCCTTGAATTTTTCAGGCGTTAGGATTATTATGAATTTAAAGCGCAGGCTCCGCATTTAGAGGCTCTGTCCCGGCTGGATTCTGCGCTTTGTATTTGGGCCCGTAGCTCAGCTGGGAGAGCGCTGCGTTCGCAACGCAGAGGCCGAGGGTTCGAACCCCTTCGGGTCCACCACAGGAGAAAAACATAAACATAAAAAAGGCATCCTTTCGGGTGCCTTTTAATGTTACCAGGTACGGGAATTAAGTTTCTTAAATTCACCGACAGTGGATACGTGGGAGTTCAATCCTCCATCTACATTGACAATCTGCCCGGTTACGTAGTTGCTTTCATCAGATGCCAAGTATACGCACATATGACCGATATCCTCCGGACAGCCGTATCTGTCAACAGCAATATTGTTAAGGAAAATATCCTTGAGAGCCTGAGGCACACGTGCTTCATTCTCCGGTGTAACAATAAGGCCCGGTCTTACGCAGTTGCAGCGAATCTTCTGCTTGCCGTACTGAAGGGCCGTGTACTGGGTGAGCATGTTGACTCCTGCCTTGGCACAGGCATAGGCGGTGGAACCAAGGTCTCCGCCGCAGGATGCCATGGAGCCGATGTTAATGATTGAGCCGCCGGTTTCGTTCTTCTGCATATACGGGAGAACACATTGGATAGAATAAAAAGTGCCGCGCATGTCGCTCTGGAAAATGGCATCCCACATTTCCAGAGTAAGTTCGTCTACTCTGCCGTCCTTAAGGCCCATGTTTGCGGCGTTGTTTACCAGTATATCAATTTTTCCGTACTTTTCTGCTGTGTCATCGATGAGTTTTTTGATGCTGGATGTATCTGTCATATCCATAAAGTGGTATGATGCTTCTCCGCCTTCTGATGCTATCTTGTCAACTACAGCCTGACCTTTCTCCTCCCTTCGACCGCAAATAACTACCTTTGCCCCTTCTGAGGCAAAGAGTCTGGCAATCCCTATGCCGATTCCGCTGGTGGAACCGGTAACGATTGCAACCTTTTCGTTTAATCTTTTCACGATAATTACCTACCTTTTTTCACAATTTTACATCTTTTCTACATCTCTTATTATGTACTGAATTTTGAACAAGAAAACAAAATTTGTACTTTTACACAATAAACCAAATAAAAAATAATGTCAATACACAAACAAGAAGTGTATTGTATACTTTTTAGTACAAAATTGTGAGAATTCTGACAAGCATCCCTTAGGTAGTATATTTTTAGTGTGTAGATAATATACGGAAATTAATAAAAAAGGGACCGGTAAAGGTCCCTTGTAAATCGAAAAGTATATAATTATTCGATTCTTTCGAAGTCGTCTGCGCCGTGTTTGCAGAGAGGGCAGATGAAGTCTGCCGGAAGCTCGTCGCCTTCGTAAACATATCCGCAGATCTTGCATACCCAGCCAGTCTTCTTTTCCTCAATCTTTGGTTGTGGCTTCGGCTTGATGTGGTCGAAGTAGTAAGCATAGGTTACTGACGGATCCTGATTGAGAACTGCAGCCTCGGTGAGCTCTGCAATGAACAGAGTGTGAGTGCCGTAGTCGTATGCATCGATAACCTTTGCTGACATGAAGGCATTGGTGCCTTCTGTTACATAGAGGAGACCGTTGGCGCTGCGTGCCACATTTCCTTCATAGCCTGCAAATTTGTCTGTATCCTTACCGCTTGCGAAGCCGAAACGCTTGAAGATATCAAATGAAGCCTTCTGCGAAAGCACTGAAACGTTGAAAACGCCTGTGTTCAGAATCATGTCGTGAGTGTAGTTTGCCTTGTTTACAGCGATATTGATTCTGTTTGGAGTGCTGGTAAGCTGTGCAGCTGTGTTGATGATGCAGCCGTTGTCCTTGCCGTCTGCCTGAGCAGTGAGGACGAATAAGCCGTAGGAGAACTTCTGAACGGTCTTAGGGTCGATTTCTGCAGCAGCCATGGCAGCTTCATTGATAACCGGCTTTTCGAAGCGCGGAATTGTAGCGGAAACTGCTTCAACCAGCTCGTCTATCTGAGCAAGCTGTTCTTTCTTAAGCGATGACTTAAGAGTGATAGTATTGTCAAGTATGGTCATGTCCTGACAACCTTCAAGAATTTCACGCATAAGTCCGCCGCTGGTAGGTGCCCATGAGCCGTTTTCCACGATGGCTACGGTTCTGTTCTGGATGTTGTGGGCAGCCAGGTCGCGAAGGAGCTCTTCCATGGAAACAAAGATGCCTGCATTGTATGTAGTGGAGGCGAAAATCAGATGACTCCACTTGAAAGCTGCGGCCACGATTTCGGAAGCAGGGGTAACAGATACGTCGAACATGACTGTCTTGACGCCTTTGTCGCGAAGCTTGCTGGAAATGATTTCGGCAGTGTTTTCTGTGTTGCCGTATACTGAAGCGTAGGCAATCATAACGCCTGTTTCTTCAGGAGTGTATGTGCTCCACTTTACGTATTTATCAAAGTAGTCTTCAAGATGGCTTCTCCAAACAAAACCGTGGAGAGGGCAAATCATCTTGATGTCCAGGGCGTGTGCTTTCTTGAGAAGAGCCTGCACCTGTACACCGTACTTGCCTACGATATTTGCGTAGTAACGACGTGCTTCGTCCATATATTCGTTGTCGAAGTCAACTTCATCAGCAAAGAGTGCGCCGTTGAGAGCTCCGAAGGTTCCGAAAGCGTCTGCGGAGAAGAGAATGCCTCTTTCCTGTTCGTATGTAACCATAACCTCAGGCCAGTGAACCATAGGTGCCATCATGAACTGCAGGGTGTGGTGACCGGTATTGAGTGTAGTGCCTTCCTTTACAATGAAAGCCTTTCCTGTAACATCCATGCCGAAGAACTGGTCGATCATTGCGGCAATCTTCTCGTTGCACACTATTTTGGCATCCGGATATCTGAGAAGAAGTTCGGTGAGAGTGGCAGAATGGTCCGGCTCCATGTGCTGAATCACTACAAAGTCCAGCTTGCGGCCTGCCAGAGCATGTTCTACATTCTGGAAGAATATGCTTCCTACTGCCTTGTCTACTGTATCGAAAAGCACTGTAGTGTCATCAAGCAAAAGATAGGAGTTATAGGAAACACCTCTCGGAACGGAGTACACACCTTCAAACATGGCCAGACGTCTGTCGTTGGCGCCGACCCAGATTAAGTCGTCAAAAATTTTCTTAGTGCATTGCATATCTGTTTTCCTCCTGTATTTGAGTCTTATATTAATATATTACACCCGATAGCGGCATTTAATCAAGTGGATTAAAAAAGTTATATATATGTAAATAAAAAATTGTTGACAATTAAGGATTACAAGTGTAAACTAAAGCCAAAGAGGAGGACTACAAACGTAAACAAATGTCAGAAGAGTCCTACGAATTAGGAGGTGAAATTTAGTGGATGATATAAGAATCAGTGATTCAGAGTGGGCGGTAATGAAGGTTCTATGGCGTAAAGGTGCTGACGGAATGACTCTGAAGGAAATAGACGAGGCGGTCAGAGAACATGGATGGAGTTATACCACAGTGAGGACTATGGTAGGCAGGCTTACGGAAAAAGGCGCACTACGGGCGGACAGAAGCCACAAGGGAAGCTTTACATATTTTCCGGCGATTTCCGAGGAAAGATGCCGCAGGGCGGAGGTAAAGGGTCTTATGGACAAACTTTTCGATAGCTCGGCAAAACTGATGGTCTCATCTCTTGTTAAAGACAAAGGGCTGACAGAAGAGGAAGAGAGAACACTTCTTGATATAATCGAAAAGATGGAGTAGAGAACGGAGTGAAATTATGATGGGGATTCTGATAAATATTACGCTGCTGGTGACGGCAGCTGCTTTGGGACTTCTGGCTGTAAAGACAGTACTTGGGAATCGCATTACACCTAGAGGGCATATGCTCATGTGGCTGGTTCTGGCGGCAGTGCTGGCTACTGTACCTTTTACAGGAATTCTGCCGGAGACGGAGTTTGCGGCAAGAAATTATGTGCCGCAGGTTGAGGACAGCAGCCTAGAGGAGGTTAGGGGAACAGTATTTATAGCGGGGGTTTTGCTGGAAGATGAGGATAGAATATACGAGGTGGTCAATAATCGTGTTGGTTTCAAGATGCCGCTGACAGGAATCACAGTGGAAAAGGAGTACTTTAGTACACCGGACTTTTTTCGTTTGGCAGTTAAAACAGGAAAGATTATCTGGGCTGCAGGCTCTGCCGTTTGCCTGCTGATTTTGGTCGCTTCATATATACGTAACCGCAGGAAGCTTCTTCGGATTTCCTCTGAGCCGGATGAAGAAACACTGGCTGTTTTCAAAGGTCTGAAGGAAGAGATGAAAATAAGGGGAGGTCTGAAGCTCAAAGCCGGTGCAGACTCAACTCTGCTGGCTATGGCAGGGGGACCGACGGTTTTCCTCGAAGACGGATATGAGGACGATGAGCTCAGGTTTGTGCTGGCTCACGAGCTGACCCACTATAAACATGGAGACTTAATGTGGAATGTGATTGCAGCAATACTGATATGCCTGCTCTGGTGGAATCCGGTAATCTGGATTGCTTTCAGAAGATTCAGGCGGGATATGGAGGTTTACTGCGACTTTGATGCTGCCGAGGCTGTCGGCGACAAAAAAGGCTATGCCCGTGTATTGGTAAAGGCGGCAGCAGGGAAAGGGCGTTTTATACCTGCAACTACTTCGCTGATTGGAGGAGAAAAAGAGGTTTCGGCAAGGGTCAAAGCATTGGCAGCATTTAAGAAGCCTAAGGTTATAACAGCTGCAATAGGTGTCGTGCTGCTTGTAGTGATAACAGCCTGTCTTCTGCTCAATCCTAAGAGCAATGTATCTCAGCCGCTTTTGGAGCATCCTGACCTCGCGGGGGATTTCGGCTTTGCTCAGTTATATGAGGTGAAAGGGAATATCTATGCACAGTTTGCGGAGGGGAGGACATCTTACAGCGATAATGCCGAAATGTGCAGCGGCTTGAGAAGGTATATGGCAGATCTTTCGGGAGAATCTTTTTCCCTTACTGATGATGAAGAAAGGGCCGCAATTCTTGGTGACGAGGCTTTGGAAAACTACCAGGTCAGGTTCCAGCTTATGTGCGACTATGGAGGATGGTTTGAGCTGGATACAGGAGAAAAGGCTTACATTGGGCACAGTAAGGACGATTCCGGCGAAATCTGGCTTGTATATCCGCAAAGACAGGCTGTATACAAGTGCAGAGATGCTTCTGTGGCAACGGGGATTGCAAAGCACACAAGGGAGCTCTTCGCTGCAGAGAAGCAGCCTTCTGCCAATACAGACGGACTGGGGGACAAGGATTATCTGGCAGTACGGTGTAAGGAACCTTATGTAATTTGCGCAGCAGATAGAACCTATGAGGAAGCGCTTGAGCAGTTTAAAGCTGACTACGCTGACTTTTCATCCAGGTATGGCGCAGATAAGGCAGAAGAAATCTATAGCAGATACAGAGGAACCTGCCTTGAGCATAAAGATTCAAGGATTATGAAGCTTCGCATAGACAAAGTATCTGGGGATGAAAAGGCGGTTTTATTCTACTTCGAGTACCAGAGGACCTTTCTGAACGATATAGGGTCGGTTCAGGAACTTTGGGCCGGGGGAGGTATGGACGCTAAGTCCAACAATGACGGCACCATTACTTATACGGAAGGACAGTTAGGGTACATAATCAATGACGGGAATTGCTGGACATACTATGCGTGGTCAGCGGTGCCTCAGGACATAGACATAGATGAGTATTTTGCATAAGAAAAAGCTGCCTCGAAAGTATTGAGGCAGCTAATTTTTTTACATCATCTTCTGGCCGTTAATCACGAGGCTGAACTCAACGCCCAGAGCCTCAGCGGCTTTGCGGCACAGCAGCATTCGTGTGAGGAAAATTTCAAAATATTCTAACACGCTGCAATATTCCTGCTCGATGGTGAGTTCGAGGCAAATGCTGTCCTGAGCAATCTTCACATCTGAGGCGGTAACGGAATAATTAACCCTGTCGTGGATGTCAAACTGGGCCACAGAACGGTTGCGCACACGGGAACGCCGCACATCGGTTTTATCGGCAATGATAAGAGCGGCAGCTACGGCATTTACCGGGAAAGCTGTCGACTCATCGTGATTGCCTATGGCGGTTACTATGGTGGCGATATCTTCCGGCGGCATATTCATCCTGTCAAGAAGCCTGAAAGCCATGACTGCGCCGCTTTGGGCATGGTCTATTCTGTTTACGATGTTGCCGATGTCATGCAGATATCCGGCGATTTTGACCAGCTCGATTTCATGGTCGGAGTGGCCGAGAGTATGGAGAATTTCAGCAGCCGACTCTGCTACTTTGGTTACGTGAGCAAAACTGTGCTCCGTATAGCCGAGAGCAATCAGAGATTCATCCGCTTTGGAAATATATGCCCTGATGTCAGGGTTGTTTTTTACATCTTCAAAAGTTACCATTTGTTATGCACCTTTTCCGCGAAACCGAGGAAATCCTTTACGTAAATTTCTTTGCCGTCGTCCAGCACGGCTTTGCCTGTAAAACGTCCGAAGACCTGATGCTGATCAGAGCAGATGAGCTTGACGTCTGTACAAGCAGCTCTGTCAATAATAGGAACAAAGTCCATTTCGAAGCGTCCATCATCGCTGGTGAAGGTCCAAGGTGACATATAGTCTTCCGTGCTATTCTTCTTTGGAATATTAAATGTTACCTGACTCAGCTTGTGGGCCTTTCCATTGTAAAAAAGCATGTTTTCACTGGCAGCTGATGTATCGCCGAAGCCGTATCCGATGTTAAAGCCGAAAGGCACTCCGTCCACAAGCCCCGATGCACTGCCCCAGTACCATACATTGTCATAGGTCCATACACCGCGACCCCAGTCCAGGACGCCGAAAGAACTTTCTTTGTCGAAGACATATGTCTGCCCGTTAAACTCAACCTGACCGCTTGCCGGCATGCAGTTGATTTTCTGGTTGTAGTAGAAGGCGGTGTCTTTCTCGGCAAAAGGCGTTACGATGACCATGGATTCCTGGTCCGGGTTTTCAAGACGAATTTCTCCGCTGATAGGCTTTCCGTCCAAGAAGTTATCCATATGGAAGGAAAGTATGCGGTGGTCACCGTTGTGTTTAAAGCTGATGCTGTATTTTTTCGTCACCCTTGATACATCGCCATTAGACGATGAAGCTGGAAAATGGCGCTTTCCAAGGGTTAAAAACGACATGGCATTGTTGGTGTGCTCCCATGGCTTTGTGAAGTCGAGAAGGGATATGCCATCAAGGCCCATATATGAATTATCGGCTATAGTCAGAGCTACAGCGTAGTCATTATTTGCGATAAGGTAGTAATCCCACTCCTTGATGCGGAGTGCGCCGCCTTTAATGGCTTTTCTGTCGTAGTCCATGAGCAGGCCCTTGCTGTAGCCGGGCTCGATTAATTTTCCCTGTTCATTCAGCAGGGCATGGCGGGTGGTTATTTCGTGCTGCATATTATAAACCTCCGGATCATTAAATTTTATACTTTAAAGATAACAAAATAATGAGATTTATGCAAGAAAATAAGGTATAATGTTAATTAAATGGAGGATAATATTATGTTAAATTTAGGCTGCCACCTTACATCGTCTAAGGGCTATGAGTATATGGGCCGGCAGGCTCTTCAGATAAATGCAGACACATTTCAGTTTTTTACCAGAAATCCCCGGGGAGGAAAGGCTAAAGAAATAGACCATGAGGATGTGAAAAGGTTTCTTGAAATAGCAGAAGCAAACAATTTTGTAAAGATAGTTGCTCACGCGCCTTACACCCTTAATCCTTGTTCTGCTGAGCAGAAGACGAGAGATTTTGCCTATATGGCCATGAAGGATGATCTTGAGCGCATGGAATTTACTCCGGGCAATTATTATAACTTTCATCCGGGCAGCCATGTGGGACAAGGCATAGAAAAGGGCATTGAGATGATTTCGGACCTTCTGAACCGCATCTTGAAGCCTGAGCAGACCACCATGGTACTTCTTGAAACCATGGCAGGGAAGGGAAGCGAAGTGGGAAGCCGTTTCGAAGAACTGTCAGCAATCATTGATAAGGTCGAACTTAAGGATAAGATGGGAGTGTGCCTTGATACATGCCATGTCAGTGACGCGGGATATGATATTATCGGGGATCCTGAAGGGGTTCTCGATGAGTTTGACCGAATAATAGGTCTAAATCGCCTAAAGGCGATACATGTCAATGACAGCCTTAACCCGATGGGTGCACACAAGGACAGGCACGCCTGCATAGGTGAGGGGCAGATTGGACTTGAGGCCATCTTAACGTTTATAAACAATCCGCGGCTTAAGGGGCTGCCGATGATTCTTGAAACACCGCAGCCTGACCTTGAGGGATACGGAAATGAAATAAAAATGCTTAGGGAGATGAGTAAATAATGAAAAAAACTGATATTCTGGTTATAAATCCGGGTTCAACCACTACCAAGATCGGGGTGTTCAGGGATTTGGAGCCCCTTTTTGAAGAAACAGTAACACATGATCCGGATAAACTGCTTGCCTACGGTTCCATCGGGGCACAGCTGCCTTACAGATCCCAGCTGATTAGAGAATTTCTTGCAGAGAAGAATTACGACTTGAACTGCCTCAAAGCTGTTGTAGGCAGAGGAGGAATGGTAATAGGATTAAAGGGCGGCGGCTACCGTGTGAATCCGGCGCTGTGTGAGGCCATGAAAAGCCCTGACAACCCGCAGCATGCTTCCAGCCTTGGAGCGCTGATTTCCTATGATATAGCAGAGCAGCTTGGCATCCCTTCGTTCATTTACGATTCGACCATGGGATGCGAACTTAGCAATGTGGCCAAAGTATCAGGCTTTGCTGAACTGGAGCGATACGGGTGTTATCATGTGCTCAATTCCAGAGCCCAGGCAATGAATTATGCTCAGTCCATCGGCAAAAAATATGAAGACCTCAATCTGGTCGTTTGTCATATGGGCGGAGGGATTTCGGCCAGTGCTCATAAAGAGGGCAGAATTATAGATGGTGTTTCGTACGATGACGGACCGATGTCACCGGAACGTACCGGCGGAATACCGCTGCTGCTCTGGACGAACCTTTGCTTTTCCGGCAAATACACAAAGGAAGAGCTGGAAAAAATCATCTGCGGAAAAGGTGGACTTTATTCGTATTTGGGAGTAACTGACTGTCGTGAAGTAGAAAAGCTGATAGATGCAGGTGATTCAAGAGCTGCGGAGGTTTATGAGGCTATGGCTTACCAAGTTGCTAAGGGCATAGCACAGACTGCGGTGGCACTTAAAGGAAAGGTTGATGCGGTTATTCTTACCGGCGGTGCAGCACATTCCAGGAGACTTACAGGAATGATAAAGGATTATGCCGGTTTTATAGGAGAGTTTGTAATCATGCCGGGAGAGGACGAGCTTTTAGCCCTGGCTAAAGGTGCTGACAGAATTATGGAAGGTGAGGAAACCGCCCACGTTTACGGCGAGGAATAAATGGAGAAGAATAGTATGAAAAAACTTTTATTTGTCAACGCATGCATCAGGGG
>JALFXR010000047.1 GCA_022787405.1 Bacillota bacterium | reverse complement strand
CAGCAATCGCACCGGTGCCGCTGGCAACCTTTGCAGGAGCACCCACACAGCAGGTGGGGGTCAGCTTTCTCAAATCATACACCGGAGTATGTCTCGAAGGGGCAATCATAATTCTTGCCTGCATCATATTCTCACTGTTTGCATCGGCACCGCCGACCATAAACACATCAGATGCCGTGGTTCCTATGGTCTGGTCGTATATAGCAGAGCTGGTTTTCAACATGCTGGTGCTGGTAGGGACAATCAAGATGGCGGATCATGTTGTAAAAGAAATGATGGGACTATAAATGTGGAAGGCAACGCATCGCAGTAAAGAAAAGAAAGGAGAAGTATTTACAAATGGAAATAAAAATGAATAAGGAAATCAGAGACTATGCGGAGACCATGTTTTTCGGGCTGTCACTCCGTCAGTTTCTGTTTTCGGCAGCAGGGTGCCTGATATCCATAGGCATCTTTTTTTTACTCAGAAACAGGATAGGAACAGAGGCCGTAACATGGGCATGCATACTGGGAGTATTCCCTTGCGGGTTTTTGGGTTTTGCGAAATACAACGGGATGAGTGCGGAAAGGTTTCTTTGGGCGGTTATCAAGTCTCAGGGGCTATATCCTAAGAGACTGGTTTTTCGGAGCAGCAATCTGATGAAGGAACTTTCGGAGGGAGGGAAGAAAAATGCTGAAATCAATTAAAAATACCATGAAACTGGACCGAGAAAAAGTAAAGATACCGCACCGGGTACAGGACGCCATTCCGGTAAAGGCAGTATACGAGGACGGCGTTTTTCAGGTGGCGAAAAACAAATACAGCAAGTCATGGAAGTTCACCGATATAAATTACGATGTGCTTTCCGACGAAGAACGCATCGAGACCATCAAGAACTATGGGGCACTTCTCAATTCCTTTGACAGCAGTGCCACCACCAAGATAACCATACACAACCGCCGCATCAGTCAGAAGGACTTCGGGGAGCGCATACTCATCGAGGAAAGAGACGACGGACTCAACCGTTTTCGAAGGGAGTATAACGAAATGCTCAAGGCCAAAGCTTCAGGTAACAACGCTATCCTTCAGGAGAAATATATAACCGTCTCTGTACATAAAAATAGCATTGAGGAAGCGAGAAGCTTCTTTAAGAGAGCGGGGACAGAGCTTTCCACGAGACTGGGAAGGCTGGGGAGCAGATGCCTGGAACTGGACGGCGTGGAGCGCCTTCAGATATTGCACAGCTTTTACCGTGTGGGGGAAGAGGATAACTTCAGCTTTGACCTGAAGGATTGCAGGAAGAAGGGGCACAGCTTCAAGGACTACATCTGTCCTGACAGTATGGAATTTGCCGTTGACCATTTTCAGATGGGAGAGCGCTTCGGAAGATGCCTTTTCTTAAAGGATGTGGCAGCCTATCTTAAGGACACGCTGGTGGCAGAGCTGACGAGCCTGAACCAGAACATGATGCTTTCCATAGATATTCTGCCGGTGCCCATGGCAGAAGCCATAAGAGAGGCGGAAAACAGACTCCTTGGAGTCTCCACCAACATAACCACATGGCAGAGAAAACAGAATGCTAATAACAACTTCGGAGCAATTGTGCCTTACGACATGGAGCAGCAGCTTAACGACAGCAAGGAATTCCTCGATGACCTGACTATAAGAGACCAGCAGATGATGCTTGCTCTCACAACCATAGTGCATACTGCAGACAGCAAGAAACAGCTGGATGCGGATACTGAAACCCTTAAATCAATCATCCAGACACGACATTGCCAGATGGGAGTTCTGCGTTTTCAGCAGCTGGACGGACTGAACACGGTGCTACCTGCAGGACAGAGGAAGATTGATGCGCTGAGGACCTTTACCACAGAGTCTATGCCAGCTCTTATGCCTTTTCATGTTCAGGAAATCAGCCATGACCACGGCATTTACTACGGCCAGAACGTAATCAGCAAGAATATGATCGTGGCAGACAGAAGGCAGCTACTGAACGGGAATTCCTTTATTCTCGGCGTTTCCGGCTCGGGAAAGTCTTTTACAGCTAAGAGTGAAATCATAAACTTCGTTATGGCTACGGATGCGGACATCATCATAGTAGACCCGGAGAGGGAATATTCACAGCTGGTGAAGGCTTTCGGCGGTGAGGTAATTGAAATTTCAGCTACTAGCCCTAACCATATCAATGCCATGGACATGAGTAGTTCATACGGAGATGGAGATCCTGTGGCTGAAAAATCTCAGTTCCTGCAGTCCGTATGTGAGCAGATTGTCACCGGACACAGATTCGCAAAGGGGCAGCAGTCAATTATCGACCGATGCACAGAGCTTGTATATCAGAGCTACCGCAAGCGAAACTTCATAGGCGAGCCGCCTACACTCAACGATTTCAGAGAGGAACTTTTAAGGCAGCCGGAGCAGGAGGCAAGGGACCTGGCGTTAGAGCTTGAAATATTTACCCGGGGTTCTCTTAATACCTTCGCACAGCAGACTAATGTGGATACTGCAAACCGGCTCATATGCTATGACATTCTTGAACTGGGTGAGCAGATGATGACCATCGGCATGCTTGTGATACTTGACAGTATTCTTAACCGGGTGACCCAAAACCGTGAGGCAGGAAAACAGACGGTGATCTTC
>JALFXR010000035.1 GCA_022787405.1 Bacillota bacterium | reverse complement strand
ACCGATGCCCGTACCTCTGAATGCTTCTACAAGAGTCTCCAGCTGAGGGAACGGAGCGCATATTGCAGCTTTTACATCTGTATCATGGTACAGTTTTTTGAATTCATCTGCAAATGCCCTGGCCTCATCAGCGTTTTTATACATTTTCCAGTTTCCTGCTATAAATGGTATTCTCATATGAATTTCTCCAGATATTTTAGTGTTCTGATAAGCTGGCAGGTATAGCTCATTTCGTTATCATACCATGCCACTATTCTTACCTCATAAATGTGAGTTCCGCACTGCTGTGCCAATGTCTGTGTGGCATCGAAAAGTGAACCGTAGGTCATTCCTATAATATCTGAAGATACCAGCTCCTCCTCGGTGTATCCGAAGGATTCTGAAGCAGCTGCTTTCATGGCCGCATTGATGCCTTCCACAGATACCGAATCTGTCATGTCCTTAAGTGTGGCATCCAGAATTGTAATGGAGCCTGACGGTACAGGCACTCTCTGAGCTGAGCCGATAAGCTTGCCGTCCAGTTCAGGGATTACCAGACCGATAGCCTTGGCTGCACCTGTTGAATTCGGCACAATGTTGATGGCGCCTGCTCTGGCACGTCTCAGGTCACCCTTTCTGTGCGGCCCGTCCAGAAGCATCTGGTCTCCTGTATAAGCATGGATTGTGGTCATAAAGCCTGTGCGAAGTTCTCTGTAGTCGTTGAGAACCTTGGCCATAGGTGCCAGACAGTTGGTTGTGCAGGATGCGCCCGAAATGATGTTGTCTTCTGCTTTAATGGTTTCATGGTTTACACCATATACTATTGTAGGCAAATCGTTTCCTGCCGGAGCTGAAATGAGCACTTTCTTGGCACCTGCATCAATATGGGCCTGAGATTTTGCCTTAGAGGTATAAAACCCCGTACATTCCAGCACTACGTCTATACCCAGCTCTCCCCAAGGAAGGTTGTGTGCGTCTGCCTCCGCGTAAACAGGAATATTCTTTCCATCTACTGTGATTGATTTATCATCCCACTCCACCTCATGTCCTGTATATTTACCCTGTACAGAATCATATTTTAAAAGATGTGCCAGCATCTCAGGAGCGGTCAGGTCGTTTATTGCTGTAACTTCCAGGTTCGGGTCATCAAAAACCTGTCTGAAAGCCAGTCTGCCTATTCTTCCGAATCCGTTAATTGCAACTCGCATAATGTTACCTCCCTTGTAAATTTTATAATAGTCTTTTTTTATTTATCCTCAATAACAGCGATACCCGGCAGCACCTTTCCTTCGAGGAATTCAAGAGATGCGCCGCCTCCTGTTGAAATATGAGTCATTTTATCTGCCAGTCCGAACTGCTCTACCGCTGCTGCAGAATCGCCACCGCCGATTACGGTTACAGCACTGCTTTCTGCAAGAGCCTCAGCCACAGCTCTGGTTCCTTTAGCGAAATTAGGCATTTCAAATACTCCCATTGGACCGTTCCATACCACTGTAGCGGCTTCAGCCACAGCCTGTCTGTAAAGCTTGGCAGTTTCAGGTCCGATATCAAGCCCCATCATATCTGCTGGAATCTTGTCCCTGTCAAATACAGCATACTCTGTATCGTTTTTAAATTCTCTGCCGCATACGCAGTCTACCGGAAGAAGCATCTTCACGCCTGCAGCTTCTGCCTTTTTAAGAAGCTCTGCGGCCAGCTCCACGTTATCCTTGTCCAGAATTGATGTGCCGATTTCCAGTCCCTGGGACTTGAAGAAAGTGTATGCCATGCCGCCGCCGATAATGAGAGTATCAACCTTTTTTAACAGATTCTCAATTACCGGAATCTTGTCGCCAACTTTGGCACCACCCATGATGGCCACGAAAGGTCTCTTCGGGTTCTCCACCGCATTTCCTAAGAACTCAACTTCCTTTTCGATGAGGAATCCTGAAACTGCAGGCAGATAATCGGCTACGCCTGCGGTGGAAGCATGTGCTCTGTGAGCAGTACCGAAAGCGTCATTTACAAAGAAATCTCCCAGCTGCGCCAGCTCTTTAGCAAAGTCAGCACCGTTCTTGGTCTCCTCTTTTCTGAATCTTACATTTTCAAGGAGCATAACCTGTCCGTCCTTAAGTTCAGCTGCAGCTTCTCTGACTCTGTCATCCACAACTGTATCCGAGCTTACAAACTTAACCTCTGTATTAAGAAGTTCCGACAGCCTGGCTGCTACAGGCGTCAGGGTGAATTCTTTTTTAGGTTCTCCGTCAGGACGGCCCAGATGGGACATGAGAATCACTTTAGCTCCTCCATCCATAAGATAGCGTATGGTCGGCAGTGCGGAAACGATTCTGATATCGTCTGTAATAACACCATCCTTAAGCGGTACGTTAAAGTCACATCTTACGAGAGCTCTTCTGCCCTTCACTTCAATATCCTTAACTGTTTTTTTCATTTTACAACCTTCCTTTGCTTGACAACACAGCCTTTGCCCCGATGGAGCAAAGGCCTTCTGACTGTTTTATTTATTATGCTTCAATAGTCTGCAGATTATTTATTATCAACACTGTGCATATATTTCAGCATGTTTAAGAGGTTGCTGGAATATCCGAATTCATTATCATAGTAAGCTATGAGTTTGAAGAAGTGATCATTAAGTTCGATGGTCTGTCTTGAGTCAAAGATGGATGTGCAAGGATCCCCCACAAAATCTCCGGATACAACTTCATCGTCCACATACTCAAGAACACCCTTAAGATAGGTCTCTGAAGCTTCTTTTATCTTCTGTCTCAACTCAGGTCCGCTTGTAGGAGTGTTAAGCACAACGTTTACATCTATAACAGAAACGTCTGCAGTAGGAACTCTGTAAGAAATACCTGTCATCTTGCCCTGAAGTGACGGAATAACCAGGCCTACAGCCTTGGCTGCTCCTGTTGTTGAAGGAATCACGTTGCCGAATACAGAACGTCCGGTTCTCCAGTCTTTTAAGGATTTAGCGTCTACCACCTTCTGCTTGGCTGTAGCTGCGTGAATTGTGGACATAAGTCCTTCCTTGATGCCGTAGTTGTCTTCGATGACCTTCATCAGAGGTGCCAGGCAGTTGGTTGTGCATGATGCGTTTGAAACAACCTTCATATCTGAATTATATGTATCGTGGTTTACGCCGTATACAAAAGTCGGTGTCTCCTTGTCCTTGGCCGGTGCGGAAATGATAACGTGCTTGGCTCCGGCTTCGATGTGGTCCATAGCCTTCTCTGTAGTAACATATGCGCCGGTACAGTCGATTACATAGTCAACGCCCGCTTCCTTCCACGGAATCTCCAGTGCATCGGAATATGAGAACACATCAACGTGCTTTCCGTCAATAAATATACCGTTTTTATCGTGGTCAAGGGCCTTAGGAAATCTTCCGAAGACGGTATCGTACTTGAGCATGTATACCATGTATTCAAGGTCTGCATTTCTCAGATTGATCGCTCTGATTTCAATTTCCGGCATATCCATAGCTGCACGGATAACTACTCTTCCTATTCTGCCAAATCCGTTGATTCCAACTCTAATCGCCATTTTATTTTCTCCTCCTAAATTCTCTGATAATAATGACAATTTATTTTTTTATTATGTATATCAATACCTTCTTCGCTTGGATGAAGAAAGGATATTCATACCTTCTCTATACTTCGCAACGGTTCTTCTGGATATCTCTATGCCCTTTTTGCTGAGTATCTCCACCATGTCCTGGTCGCTGTAAGGTTTCTTAGGGTCCTCGCTGTCCACAATTTCCTTGATGAAAGTCTTAATGCTGTTTGAAGACATACCCTCTCCGCTGGAATCTGTGACACCGCTTGAGAAGAAATATTTAATCTCGAACACTCCTCTCGGCGTCTGCATGTATTTGCCGTTGATAGAACGGCTTACTGTGGATTCGTGTATGCCTATATCCTCTGCCACCTGTTTAAGTGTAAGGGTCTTAAGGTACTTAGGTCCCTTGTCCAGAAATTCCTTCTGGTGCTGTACCACCGAATTAACCACATTATATATAGTCTGTTTGCGCTGCTCTATGCTCTTGATGAGCCACAGAGCCGCATTGTATCTGTCGTTCAGATATTTGGAAAGTTCCTCGTCGTGAGGCGACTGCTTGGCCAGATTCATGTAATACGGGCTTACCATCAGTCTCGGAACGGTTCCTTCATTGGTTACCACCTGATATTCTCCGTCTACCTTTTCAACCACAACGTCAGGCACCACATACTTCACCGTATCTCCGCTTGAATACTGACGTCCCGGCTTCGGCTCCAGCGTTCTGATAAGGTCCGCTATCATCTGAACCTGCTCCACGGTCAGTCCTGTGGCCTTTGCCACCTTGTTCAGCTTGTTTTCACCCAGGTCGTTAAGATGATGCAGGATGATGTATTCCACGCTGTCTTCCAGCAATCCCTTAGCAGCCAGCTGGATTATTAGGCATTCCTCCAGACTTCTGGCTCCCACTCCGGCAGGCTCGAAAGTCTGGATAACATCCAGTACACGCTCTACAGTTTCTTCAGATACCTTGAAGCACTTTGCCACCTTCCCCACATCAGCTGTGAGATATCCGTTTTCATCGATAGATTCCACAAGGTATCTTCCTATTTTCATTTCGCCGCCCTTAAGGCTGGAAAAAGTCAGCTGAAGAAGCAGGTAGTCCTCCAGAGTCTCCTCCTTGCTGACATACTGCTCAAAGGATGTTTCATCGTGATCCTTGGAATATTCCCACTGGCGATAGCTTATGTCGTCATACTCGGCTTCCTTGACCTTTTCGCGCAGATCAATTTCAGACTCTTCTGCCTCCTTGCGGTCGAGGGCCTCTGTCTTGGAAACCTCAGGTTCTTTCTTACTGTCTGTGTTGTCATACTCCAGCACAGGGTTCTGCATAAGCTCCTCCTGAACGAAGGACTCCAGCTCCTGAGTGTTAAACTGCAGGATCTGA
>JALFXR010000024.1 GCA_022787405.1 Bacillota bacterium | reverse complement strand
GCCGATGCCGGAAACAGATCCTCCCGCCTGCTGCACTATGGAAATGAGTCCCTGAAGAGCACAGCCGTTAGCCAGGAAATCGTCGATGATGAGGACTTTGTCTTCAGGCCCCAGGAACTTCTTTGCTACTATGACCTGATTGACATTTTTATGGGTAAATGACTCAACCTCTGCCACATACATTTCGCCCTCTATGTTGATGCTCTTTGATTTCTTAGCAAATACTACAGGAACGCTGAAGTGTCTTGCCGCGATGCAGGCGATGCCGATGCCTGAAGCTTCGATGGTCAGTATCTTATTGACAGGGCAGTCTGCAAATCTTCTCTTAAATTCTTCACCCATTTTATCAAAAAGGTCAATATCCATCTGATGGTTGAGAAAGCTGTCAACCTTAAGCACATTGCCTTCCTTAACTATTCCGTCTTTTATTATTCTCTCTTCTAAAAAATTCATAGTGTGTTTTCCTCATATATTTCTATCTTGATTTTTCATAATTGATACCGTATTGCTTTATTTTCCGGGAAAGAGTTGAAGCATTAATACCAAGTTTGGCACCTGCCTCCCGCAGAGACCGTGATTCGGACAGCACGGATTTAATCAGGGAAATCTCGTAATCCTCCAGGGCATCGGACAGTGATTCCTCCGAAGAGAGCACAGGCGGTGCAGCAGGTGAGCTGATGGTGGACATAGCTATGGCCATATTAAGCTCCGCATTGGAATCAGCATCCTGATCCAGAATTCCGAGAAGCATGTAGTCGTTAAGTTCAGGATTGGTCTCAGATGCACAGATTACAAGATATTCTATGACATTCTCAAGCTCACGTATGTTTCCGGGCCATGGATAGTTCTCAAGGAAACGATACTGCTTCTCTGTCAGACAAAGATGACGGCCGTGCTTTTTGTTGTACATTTCTATAAAGTGGTCGCAAACCACACGTATATCATCTTTTCTGCATCTTAAGGCAGGCATATGGACAGGTATGACATTTAGTCTGTAAAACAGATCCTGCCTGAATGTGCCTTCAGCAATTTTTTTTCTCAAATCACTGTTGGTGGCTGCAATAAAGCGTATATCAAGTTTGATGATTCTGGTTCCGCCCACACGGGTGATTTCTTT
Source organism: Bacillota bacterium (assembly GCA_022787405.1). Taxonomy (GTDB): domain Bacteria; phylum Bacillota; class Clostridia; order Peptostreptococcales; family Anaerovoracaceae; genus SUG1106. The sequence continues at coordinate 7,724 of JALFXR010000024.1, read as the reverse complement.
GTTCTGAATTGCGCGCAGGAGCTTGACCTGAAGATCCATAGGCATGTCACCTATTTCGTCCAGCAGAAGGGTGCCGCCATTGGCGGACTCAAAAAGCCCCTGTTTTCCATTTGGGCTTGCGCCGGAAAATGCACCTTTTTCATATCCGAAAAGTTCAGATTCAAGGAGATTAGGCGGAATAGAAGCGCAGTTTACTTTGATAAAAGGTTTATTATTTCGATCGCTCAATCTGTATATTTCATCGGCCACAATTTCCTTGCCTACGCCAGACTCTCCTGTAATCAAGACGGTGGCATCAGTCGGGGCAGCTCTTTTGATTGTTTCCCAGATATTCTTCAGTGCAGGTGAATTACCAATCAGACGGGCAGAACTGAGGTCATCGGCACTGTCGTGTTCTCGTACGGGGATGTTATTAGGTCTGTTTTCCAGCGAATTAGCCTCGGAAAGAAATTGCTGGAAATCATCCTGCAGCGCACGCAGAGTAAAAATAGGCCTGCTGCTGATAGCAATATGGGTGAGAGTGCCGTTTTCATCGAAAATAGGTACTCCGGCTACGAAACCGAGTTCAGGGGAATCGCTAACGTGAACCGTCGAGAGACGAAAAACCTTTTTCTTTGTTTTGAGAACCTCTATAGCGGCACCATGAGTAAAAATTTTGCCCTCCGCCTCGATTTCTGCGGCAGTTCTTCCAATTATCATTTCGGGATAAATACCGGTATTTCTGGTATAGCTCGGGTTTGAATAAATGTAACGGCCCTCGCCATCTGCGATTACGAGGCTATCATCGAGTGCATCGGCTACAGCTCTGAAATCTATTCCATGTTCCGAGTATATTTCAATATCGCTAAGAACGTCTTCAAGAAGAGTTTTCATACGTTCACTGTCGTTGTAATATTCATTGTCCAGAGCCTTTCTGAGACGAGAGGAAATGCTCTTCAAGGTAATGCTGCGGCTCATCATTTTTTTAACCTGCCCTCCAAATAAAAAGTCTGAGTATCTAAAAAGAATTATACCAGAATACTAAAAAAATGCAACAGCACTGTTGCATTTTTGCAATATGGTTTTCGTAGAAAGACGAAATTTGTTGCCGAAGTGCAACAAAATAAGAGCGGCAATTTTTTTATAACGAGAGAAATGGCTGTTTTTCAATGCTTAACAGATTTGTGAAATTGTTGGCACACCTTTTGCGATAATATAGGGCATAAAACGATAGGAGGCACATAAAAAATGGCAAAGAAAACAATTATAACTATAGCAACTACAGGCGCTTGGCCAACAAAAGCAAATAATCCAAACGTACCGATGACACCTGCAGAGATTGCAGAGGATGTATACGACTGCTGGAAAGCAGGAGCTGCAATAGCCCATCTTCATATGAGAGATGATAACGGCAAAGGTACCATGGATATAAATAAATTCCGTGAAACAAAAGAACTTCTGGAAAAGAATCACCCTGACTGTGACATAATCCTTAATATGACGACATCAGGAGATGCCAGTGCAACCGATGAGACCAGAATGATTCACCTTAAGGAGCTCAGACCTGAAATGGGTACCTTCGATTGCGGATCCATGAACTGGCTTAATTCCAGCCTGTTTATCAACAGTCCTCAGTTCCTTGAAGAACTGGGCACAACTATGCAGGAAATCGGTGTAAAACCTGAGGTTGAAGCTTTTGACCCCGGCATGATTGCCAATGCGGCATATTACGTAAAGAAAGGAATTCTGAAGACACCGGTTCATTTCCAGTTCTGCATGGGATGTGCAAACGGTATCCCTGGAAGCGTTAAGAACCTCGTATTTATGAAGGAAACTATGGAGCAGCTGTGTCCGGGTTCGACATGGAGTACCTTCGGAGTTGGTCATAGTGCAATGGAAATCATGTATGCGGCTATAGCAATGGGTGGCCATATCAGAGTCGGAATGGAAGATAACGTAATGTACGCTAAGGGACAGCTTGCAGAAAGCAACAGACAGTTTGTTGAAAGGGCAGCAAGAGTAATCAGAGAATTCGGAAATGAGGTTGCAACTCCGGACGATGCAAGAGAAATTTTAGGACTGGCTCCTAGAAAATAAACGAGGCATGCGGAGGAGAGATTATATTAAGCAGGGGACAGCAATTATCATTTTCTTTAGGAGGAAGCTATGGAAAACACATTAAACAAAGACAGAGGAACTTTGCTCTGGAGATTCAGCCAGAAGTTCCAATTTGCAGCGGATAAGATTATTCCTGATTCACTGGTATTTTGTCTTATCTTAACATTTATCGTTTATTTAGCTGCACTTATTTTCACCGATAAGGGTCCGGTTGACCTTTGTCTGTACTGGTTCAATCATGCATGGGATATGCTTGCATTCTCAATGCAGATGTCAATGATGGTTGTAGTTTGTGCGGCAACCGCAAAATCAAGACCTGTCAACAAGGGCATGGGGGTTCTTGCAAGAGCTCTTAATAATCCGATTCTGGCAATGGTCGTATTCATGATCTGGGGCTACGTTGCTTCATTCATCAACTGGGCATTCTGTACTTTATCATGCACAGTTCTCGCAATCGAACTTTCAAAGAGAAATAAGGGATTAAGCTTCCCTATTCTTCTGGTAGGCGGATATTGCACATCATGTCTCGGACAGTGCCTTGGACCTACAGCATCAGTTTACGCTCTTCTTGCAACAGAAGGAAACTATATGCAGGAAACCCTTGGAGGAGTATTGACACAGGACGTTACAGTTTACAATCCGGTAAACGTTACTATCTGGGTAATGCTGGCTTTAGTTACTATTCTTTTAGTAGTATTCACCAGACCTCCAAAGGATGCCATCATGACTATCGATTCTGAATCAAACACTGCTCAGGAATTAGCAGAGTGGGAAAAGGTAGACAGATCAACTCCTGCAGGCGTTATGAACTCAAGCAAGATTATCATGTGGCTAGTTGGAGCAGCAGGTGTTGTTGCTATCGCTCACGAATTTATCACTAAGGGATTCCTTGGAGCACTGAGCCTTAACTTCATAATCTTCTTCTTCCTGATTTTAAACTGCTTCCTGTATCCTACACCGACAGCATTCGTAGGAGCACACAAGGACAGCATGCATCTTGCGACAGAAGTAATGATTCAGTTCCCGTTCTACGCAGGTATTGCAGGAATCATGTCTGAATCCGGACTGGCAGCAATCGTTGTTACAGCAATCGTAGGATTTGCAACAGCTAAGTCACTTCCAATCTGGGCATACATTTCCGCATCTGTTGTAAACCTGTTCATTCCTTCACAGGGCGGACAGTTCATCGTACAGGGACCTCTTCTGGTAGATGCAGCACAGCAGCTTGGCGCTGATGTTATGACAGTAATCAACGCTTTCGTATATGGCGACGAAGCAACCAACCTGCTTCAGCCTTTATACATCATTCCGGCACTTGCACTTGTTAACGTAAAGTTAAAGGATGTATGGGGTATCATGGCATTCGTATGGTTCTTCTGGACAGTATTTACAATCTTAGGATTCGCTATCGTACCGGGAATTCTACTGTAGCGAGCCTTAAAACAAAGAAGGTATAACAAATGAGCAAAGAAAGAATAGCAATTATCGGCGGTGGTAAAATGGGCGTAGGCATTGGCCAGCTATTTGCTACCAAGGGACATGAAGTAAAGATTGTTTATGTTGGAAACGATATGGAAAGAGGTGACTCCGCAATTAACATGGAGGCAAACCTCAATTTCCTTGCAGCAAACGATGTAATCAAAAAAGAAGATATTCCTGATATCATGGGAAGAGTAACATATACTCCTGATATTGAGGACATAGCAGATTTTGCGGACATCGTCTTTGAGGCTATCGTTGAAAACCTGCAGGTCAAGCAGGAAATGTTCAAAAAACTTGATGAGATATGTCCGCCTGAAACAGTGCTGGCATCAAACACATCAGCTCTGAGCATAACAATGATAGGCGAGAAAGCAGTACATAAAGACCGAATTATAGGTACTCATTTCTGGAACCCTGCTTATCTGATTCCGCTTGTGGAAGTTGTAAAGACGGTACATGTAAGCGAAGAAACGGTAAACAAGACATACAATGCTTTGAAGGAAGCGGGTAAGCATCCTGTAGTTGTAGAGAAGGATGTACCGGGATTCCTGGCCAACCGCCTGCAGCACTGTCTGTTCAGAGAGGCTATTTCTATCGTGGAACATGGTATTGCCTCACCTGCGGCTGTAGATGAAGCGATTAAATACGGCTTCGGAATGAGACTGGGCATTATGGCACCGTTTGAGGTAATGGATTCATGCGGACTTGACATGACGAAGGCAATTCATGAATTCGTTTTCCCTGACATTGAAGACACACATGAAGTGCAGAAGCTTGTTACAGATAATATTGAAGCAGGCAGATTGGGATTCAAAACCGATGGACACGGAATTCAGGACTGGACTCCGGAACAGATGAAAGAATCCACAGAACAGCTTAATGTAAAGCTGATAAAGGTAGCTAAAGCGCTGGACAGAATTTAGATTCAGCCATAAACTGAAGATGGAAACCCCGGTAGAGGCTTCGCAAGATGCCTTTATCCGGGTTTCTGCATTTATTATAAAGAAGGTAGACAGTATTATGAGAAATGTAGTAATCGTTGCTGCCTGCAGAACTCCGATTGGTACTCTGGGCGGGCAGTTTAAAACATTAACAGCAACAGATCTGACAATTCCGGTAATGCAGAATCTGGTAAAGAGAGCAGAAATCAATCCGGAAATAATCGATGAGGTTTTCTGGGGATGCAACTATCAGAGAACATATAAAGAAAATAATCTTGCAAGAGTAGCACTGGTAAAAGCAGGTCTGCCTGTTACAGTGCCGGGTATCACACTCAACAGAAACTGTACTTCTTCAATGTCATCAATCCAGCTCGGATATTACCAGATCAAGGCCGGAGAGGCAGACTGCGTGATGGCCGGGGGTGCAGACAGCATGAGCACTGCTCCTCATATGGTATTCGGTGCGAGATTCGGGCAGAAATACGGTCACATGGAACTGAGAGACTCCATGTGGGACTCCCTGACAAATCTGGGGGTAGGTCCTGCCATGGGAATCACAGCAGAAAACGTAGCTGATGAATACAATGTGACAAGAGAAGAGATGGATGCATATTCTCTGCGTTCACAGCAGCGTGCTGTAGCAGCAGTGGACAGTGGCAGATTTAAAGACGAAATTGTCCCGGTCACCGTACATGGTAAGAAAGGTGATACGGTTTATGATACAGATGAATACCCTAAGAGGGATGTTACTATGGAAAAGCTGGCCAAACTTAAACCATCATTTAAGGAAGACGGCAGAGTGACAGCAGGCAATTCATCGGGAATGAACGATGCGGCTTCCGGAGTGCTCCTCATGGAAGAAGAACTGGCCAGAAAACTCAATGTGCCTGTTATGGCAAGAATAGTTTCATCTGCAACTACAGGTGTAAGGCCTGAAGTCATGGGTATAGGACCTATCAGTTCATCTCAGAAGGCTCTGGAAAAGGCAGGCCTTACAATTGATGATATTGATTTATTTGAAATCAATGAAGCATTTGCTTCACAGTGTATAGCATGCGCCAAGACTCTGGGCATTGATGAAGAGAAGCTTAATGTAAACGGCAGCGGTATTTCCCTTGGACATCCTGTAGGTGCTACAGGTTCAAGACTTGTAGTAACCCTCATGTATGAACTGAAGAAGAGAGGCGGCAGATATGGCTTGGCTTCACTTTGCGCAGGAGGAGGAATGGGTACTACAGTAATAATTGAAATGATTTAATGTTTTGCAGAAAGGATTAAACCATGGCATTAATGACAGGAGCTCAGTACATAGAGAGCTTAAGAAAATTAAATACACGTGTATATATGTTCGGTGAGAAAATCGACAACTGGGTAGACCATCCGATGATAAGACCATCCATCAACTGCGTGGCAATGACCTACGGACTGGCACAGAACCCTGAATACAAGGATCTGATGACCGTAAAGTCCCATCTTACCGGAAACACTATAAACAGATTCTCACATATACATCAATCAACGGAAGACCTTAAAAACAAGGTCAAGATGCAGAGACTTCTCGGTCAGAAGACAGGCAGCTGTTTCCAGAGATGTGTCGGAATGGACGCGTTTAACGCAGTATATTCCACTACCTATGAAATCGATGAAAAATACGGCACCTCATACCATGAGAACTTCAAGAAGTTCCTGATATATGTTCAGGATGAAGACCTTGTGGTAGACGGAGCCATGACCGACCCTAAGGGAGACAGATCAAAAGCACCGCACGCTCAGGATGATCCTGATATGTTCCTCAGAATCAAGGAAAGAAGACCTGATGGAATCGTAGTATGTGGTGCAAAATGTCACCAGACAGGTTCGGTCAACTCTCACTGGCATATTGTAATGCCTACTCAGGCAATGAGAGAAGACGATAAGGACTATGCAGTATGCTTTGCATGTCCCAGCGATGCAGAGGGTCTTTACATGATATACGGCAGGCAGTCCTGCGATACCAGAAAGCTTGAAGAAGGGGCTGATGTAGACCTTGGAAACAAGAAGTTCGGAGGCCAGGAGGCACTGGTGGTATTCGATGATGTATTTATCCCTAACGAGTACATATTCATGAACGGAGAATATGAATTCGCAGGAATGCTGGTAGAGAGATTCGCAGGCTTCCACAGACAGTCCTACGGCGGCTGCAAGGCAGGAGTAGGCGATGTGGTAATCGGAGCAGCGGCACTGGCGGCAGAATACAATGGAGCAGACAAGGCATCACATATCAAGGACAAGCTCATAGAAATGACACATCTTAACGAGACCTTATACAGCTGCGGCATAGCATGCTCGGCAGAGGGATGCCCGACAAAGTGCGGCTCATACATGATAGACCTTCTGCTGGCAAATGTATGCAAGCAGAACGTAACCCGATTCCCTTATGAGATTGTAAGACTTGCTGAGGACATAGCAGGAGGCCTTATGGTAACCATGCCGTCTGAGAAAGACTTCAAATCAGATACAGTAGTAGGAAGAAACGGTGAGACCATAGGTGATGTATGCAACAAGTTCTTTGCGGCAAGTCCTGCGTGCAGCACAGAGGACAGGGCGAGAGTGCTGAGATTGCTTGAGAACCTGTGTCTTGGAGCATCAGCTGTTGGATACAGGACAGAATCCATGCATGGAGCAGGCTCCCCTCAGGCACAGAGAATAATGATACAGAGGCAGGGCAATATCGATGGAAAGAAAGACCTTGCCAAGGTTATAGCAGGTATCAAGAAGGATAAATAATTATACCATACATAATGAGACTGTGAAAGTTTTTCTGTAAATTAGCCTTCTATGGTAATTAGATAGCTTTGACACTCTCTTTTCAGCAGGTGCCTTGCTTGCTGACAATATAAACTAACATTCAAAAAATGTCAAGGGCTCCTTCAGCTTTTCGGAGGAGTCCTTGCTTATCTCTTGGTTAGTTTAGGATGGTATTCGCCCTTCGTACATTACTGCAAATTCTCCGTAAACCTTGCCCCAGTTTCTCAAAGGCAGATACCATTTCTTAGTAGCCTGCAGGGTTGAAAGATAGAGGGTTTTCAGCAGAGCTTTATCGCTTGGGAACACTGACCTTTGGCGATTGAGTTTTTTGTATGTACTGTTCAGGCTCTCAATGGCATTGGTCGTGTAGATGACTTTCCTGACATCGTTGGAGAATTTGAAAATCGGACTTATCAC
>JALFXR010000007.1 GCA_022787405.1 Bacillota bacterium | reverse complement strand
GCCAAAGCTTCCGGCAGAAAATATCTGGCCTACACCCTTATCAGCGGCCAGCTGTTTTTCGCGGCTATAGTGGCGGTCTATGCAATTTACGGAACCTGTGATTTTAAGGCAGGCGGTTTCATCGAGCCGGGCAGTGTGTCCATGGTGGTCATGCTTCTGCTCTTTTTCCTCATGATAGGAGGGGGAGCTGTCAAAGCAGGTGTTATGCCTCTTCACGGCTGGCTTCCTTCGGCCATGGTTGCGCCGACCCCTGTAAGCGCACTGCTGCATGCGGTGGCCGTGGTAAAGGCCGGTGCCTTCTGTGTGCTAAGGGTGGTGTGCTATGTCTTCGGACCTTCAGCCGTGAGCTGGTGTGGTGCTGACAAGATTCTGGCATGGTTTGCTGTGGCCACTATAGTGTTGTCGTCCTTTATTGCCATGAAAAAGGACAATCTCAAGGCACGGCTGGCATTCTCGACTATCGGTCAGCTGTCATATATCGTGCTGGGTATCAGTGTACTGGCTCCTTACAGTGTTGCCGGGGCAATGTTCCATATTGTGGCTCACGCATTTCTGAAGATTACATTGTTTATGTGTGCCGGAGCTATTTATGTGACCTCAGGGCTGTCGGAGATAAGCACCATGGGAGGTCTGGCGAAGCGCATGCCTGTGACGTGCACATGTTTTGGTCTGGCGTCTCTGGGAATTGCCGGGCTTCCGCTTCTTGCCGGATTCGTGAGCAAGTTCAATATAATTCGTGGCGCCCTTCTCATGGGCAAACCAATCTTTGCTGCGGTGCTGGTGGCTGCGGCGCTGCTGGCTATCAGCTATCTGATACCTGTTGTAAGAATTTTCTTTGGAAAGTCAGATGAGGATGGTGACTGTGCAGATGATGCCGCACCGGCTATGCTGATCCCTATTGTCATAACCGCGGCGGTTTCCCTGTTGCTTGGTATAATGCCTGATGCAGGTCCGCATCTTTATGACCTGGCAGTAATGGCGGCAGATGCCATAACGGGAGGTGGAGCAATTGCCTGGAAATAAAAAAAGAGTTTACCTGCTCCTTGCTGCTGTAATGGCAGTTATGGTCATAATTGAGGTGTTTTTTGCCCATCCTCACTATCATATGATATGGAATACGATGCCGGGGTTCGATCTGATAATCGGGTTTGCAGGGGCCTGGGGGCTGGTTATTGCTGCCAAGGTGGCAATGGCCAAGCTGCTGCAGAGGAAGGAAAATTACTACGATTGTGATCCTTCCGATGCTGCTTCGGGAAAGGATGGTGACGGTAATGCTTAACAATCTACATCCCGGACTCATTTTAATATTATTCGGAATTTTAATAATGGCTGCACCGGAAAAACTCCGCAAAGTACTGATGATTGCAGGACCTGTACTGGCGGCTCTGGCGGCTCTCGGGCTTGACGGTGACAGCAGTATGTACATAGACATCGTGCCCGGTGTGACTCTGCAGCTTCTCCGTGTAGACAGACTTGCGAAAATGTTTATGGTAATTTTTTCGGCGGCTTCTGTGATCGGAGCTGTGTATGCTCTAAACTCCAGGAGCAGGTGGGAGACAGGATTCGAGGCTGTATATGCAGGCAGTTCAATGGGGGCCGTTCTGGCAGGTGACTGGCTTTCCCTCATAGTTTTCTGGGAAATCATGGCCGCCGCCTCCTGGCTCATCATCATGTCGGCAAAGACAGAAAAAGCTTCCAGGGCCGGCTTCAGGTATCTGCTGGTTCACATGCTGGGCGGCAATCTGCTGCTCGCGGGGATTATTGTTAAGGCGGCCGGCGGAGGTTCTCTGATAATAAGCTGCCTGACGGGCAGTCATGACGCGGCCTTCTGGCTGATTTTCCTGGGGGTGGCCGTAAATGCTGCAATTCCGCCTCTTAACAGCTGGATTTCCGATGCCTATCCTGAGGCTCCTGTGGGAGGTACTGTCTACATGGCATCCTTCACCACCAAGGTGGGAGTATACTTCATAATCAGACTTTTTGCGGGAACTGAATTCCTGCTATGGGTAGGCGTGTTCATGGCTCTTTACGGAGCTTCCATGGCACTTATTGAAAACGACCTTCGCAGGCTGTTTTCATATCATATAGTGAGCCAGCTGGGCTATATAGTGGCCGCAGCTGCAGTGGGCGGAGCTTTAGGTATTGACGGTGCTGCGGCCCACACATTTAATAATATATTATACAAAGGTGTGCTGTTCATGTGCTGCGGTGCTGTAATAACCGCAACAGGCAAACGCAGAATAAGCGACCTGAGCGGCTTGTACAGTAAAATGCCGCTGACTTCTGTATGCTTTCTTGTAGCATCCCTGTCCATTGCGGGCTTCCCGCTGCTTAACGGATTCGTCAGCAAATCTCTTGTGATGAACGCTATGGCGGAGGGAGGTTATCATGTAGCTGAAATTCTCCTGATGGTGGCCAGTGTGGGGACTCTGCTTTCCATTGCACTGAAGGTGAACTATTTCGTTTTCTTCGGGAAACCGTCGTCAGGATGTGTGAATCAGGATGATTGCGCAGGCGTATGTGCCGACCTTGAGGTGAAGCCTGTTCCTCTGAACATGAAAATAGCCATGGTCATGGGTACGGCAGGCTGCGTGATTATAGGGCTGATGCCGAATCTGCTTTACGGGCTCACACCGTTTGGTTCTGACGGCCATCCTTTCACCGTGGATCACGTGACTCAGTACATAGAGCTTTTTGCGGCGGCCACTCTGGTATTTGTAATGTATATTGATCATATGGCGCCTCACGTTGCTGTTACTCTGGACTTCGACTGGTTTTATCGCAAGCCGCTGGCTGCTGCCGTGAGGTGGACATCTGCCGCGGTTTCGGGAGTGTTTGAGTCCTGCGGCAGGCTGGTTTCAAAGCTGGTCGGGGCCGGAAGCCGGTACCTTCACAGACCAGCTGCTGCCCTTGAGTATATGGGTGTGAAGGTTCCTCACCGTAAAGGCGGAATCGAGGATGACGACGTGCTCATGAAGCCGGCCGGTTCACTGGTGGCCATCAATGTTACGCTAGGGTTCATAGTGGCTGCAGTGGTACTGGTGGTCCTTAAGGTGCAGGGCGTGCTGTGATGTAATATCAGTAATGGCAGACGAAAAGTAAACCTGAAAACTCGCAAAACGTTGAAAATTAAAAAATATGGTTCACTTTTTGGAATATAAAAAAATTAACGGATATTCAATTGCCATTGAACTTCATTGAGCCGGATTATTACACAAATTCATTGAAAAATAAATACTTGACAGCCACTTGACGACGTGGTATAGTATTTGGGTAACGAAGAAGAAGTAATCCGCTTCTCACCTGACAGGCCAAGTCGCCGGTACAGGTTGATATGTTGAAATTAACACCTTTTGCGGGGGTGTGATGAGGCGGATACTGACTTGTATCCGCTTTTATTTTTAGGAGGTGCTAGCCATTAGCAAGGAAAATTTAATCAACGAAGAGATTCGTGATAAGGAAGTAAGAGTTATTGACACAGATGGAACCATGCTTGGTGTTATGTCAATAGATGAAGCGCTGAATCTGGCAGGAGAGAAGAAGCTTGACCTGGTCAACATTTCTCCAAATGCCAAACCGCCTGTTTGCAAGATTCTTGACTACGGCAAATACCGCTACGAGCTCCAGAAGAAGGAGAAGGAAGCCAAGAAGAAGCAGAAGACCATGCAGGTTAAGGAAATCAGACTCAGCACATTTATTGAGGATCATGACATACAGGTAAAAGCTAAAACCGCTTCGAAATTCCTTCAGGATGGCGATAAGGTCAAGGTAAGCCTGAGATTCAGAGGCAGAGAGAGAGACTACCAGGCAAGAGGCATGGAGGTTATGAATGCTTTTGCTGACAGCGTATCCGATGTGAGCGTGGTAGAGAAGAAGCCTTTGTTTGAGGGCAGAAGCCTGACAATGGTACTCGGACCTAAAACCGATAAATAATTTTCATTAGTTACAAACGATTTACATTTATATAGGAGGAGAAAAATCATCATGGCAAAGAATAAGATGAAATCCCATAGAGGAGCATGCAAGAGACTTAAATTAACCGGATCCGGAAAGATTAAGAGAAACAAGGCATATAAGAGCCATATTCTTACTAAGAAGACAGCCAAGAGAAAAAGAGGCTTAAGAAAGTCCACAGTTTTAACAAGCGCTGACTTAAAGAGAATGCTCAGATCAATGGCAAAATAATTTGAAAGGTATCAGGAGGTAAGAAAAATGGCAAGAGTAAAGAAAGGTGTTAACGCACACAAGAGACATAAAAAAATCTTAAAATTAGCTAAGGGCTTCTACGGAGCAAGAAGCAGACAGTTCAAGGCTGCTAACCCTGCAGTGATGAGATCTTTAAGATCCGCTTACGTTGGCAGAAAGTTAAAGAAGAGACAGTACAGACAGATGTGGATTGCAAGAATCAATGCAGGTGCAAGAATGAACGGAATCAGCTACAGCCAGCTGATGAACGGCCTTAAGAAGAGCGGCATCGAAATCAACAGAAAGATGCTTTCTGAAATGGCTATCTATGATGCACCGGCATTCGCAGCACTTTGCGAAACAGCTAAGAAGGCAGTTAAATAGTCAGTTGAATGGAATTCAAGGGTAACCGGATTAAGCCGAGTTGCCCTTATTAATATTAAATAAAAATGCAAAAAAACAATTTCTTTTCCTTACTTTCACTTGTGGATTATGTATACAAATGATAAGATGGTAGACAATGAAAGCTGCCCGTAAATGTAAAGGGAGACAGCTTATCAGCCGAAAAGAGTGAGTTAAGGAGAACTAGTTTATGTGCTGTGAAAATGAAGCTTTAATGGAAGAAATGCTGACAAAGGTCATCGAAGAACATAAGGACATGCCGGGAGCGCTTATCCCTGTCCTTCACGAGGCCCAGGGAATATACGGATATCTTCCCGAAGAAGTAATGAAGAAGATTTCGGACGGGCTTGGAGTGCCTGTCGCAAAGGTTTACGGAGTAGCAACTTTCTACTCCCAGTTTTCTCTTATCAAAAAGGGAAAATACAGAATCAACGTCTGCATGGGTACAGCCTGCTATGTAAAAGGCTCTGCAGATATTCTTAACAAGCTGAAGGAGAGACTGGCCATCGAAGTGGGCGAATGCACCGAGGACGGCAAGTTTTCACTGGATGCCTGCCGCTGTATAGGAGCCTGCGGGCTGGCACCGGTAATCACGGTAAATGACGAGGTATACGGTCGTCTTACCGAAGCCGATATTGACAGTATTATTGATAAGTATGAAGCGATGGAGGCGTAGCAGGGATGGCAGCGAGTATCAGAGATTACAAAACTATAACAGAAATAAGAGAAATACGTGAAGAAACACGCAAAAAGATAGGTGCCAGACTGGGAAAAGGAGTATGCGAAGGTGCTGAACTCCACATGATGATCTGTGGCAGTACAGGATGCTCATCATCGGGCTCAGGCAAGCTTCTCGATAAGCTGGACGAGCTCATGGCGAGGGACGGTCTGGAAGAAAAGGTTGCAGTGGTGAAGACAGGATGCTTCGGGCTTTGTGCCGAGGGGCCTATTGTCATGGTTCAGCCGGGCAACTATATGTACACCCAGGTTACACCTGAAGATATAGAAGAAATATGGGAATGCCACATCAAAGGCGGTGCACCGGTAGAAAGGCTGATTTCACAGAACCAGGCCGAGTTTTTCTCCAAACAGAAGAGAATCGCTCTCAGAAACTGCGGACGCATCAATCCGGAATGCATAGACGAATACATAGCCTTTGACGGATACGAGGCGCTTTCCATGGTTCTGACGGAAATGGACCCTGAGGATGTAATAGATACAATCAAGAAGTCAGGACTCAGGGGCCGCGGCGGCGGAGGATTCCCTGCCGGCATCAAGTGGGAGGCTGCGGCAAAGGAAGAATGTGCTGTAAAGTACATATGCTGTAACGCCGACGAAGGTGACCCGGGTGCATTTATGGACCGCTCCATACTGGAAGGAGATCCTCATTCTGTCATCGAAGCTATGGCTATCGCAGGATATGCTGTAGGAGCACATAAAGGTTTCATATACATAAGAGCAGAATATCCTATTGCCGTGGAAAGGCTGAGAACGGCCATCGGTCAGGCCAGAGAATACGGTCTGCTGGGTAAAAACATCCTGGGCAGAGGTTTTGAGTTTGACATAGAAATCCGTCTGGGGGCAGGAGCTTTTGTGTGCGGAGAAGGCTCAGCACTTATGATCTCCATAGAGGGAAACAGAGGCGAGCCTCGCCCGAAACCGCCTAGAGCTACAGAAAGAGGTCTGTTTGACAAGCCTACAGTGCTCAATAACGTGGAGACCTTTGCTAACGTGCCTCAGATCATAGTAAAGGGACTGGACTGGTACAATTCCATCGGTACGGAAAAATCCAAGGGTACCAAGGTTTTCGCAGTCAGCGGAAAGATTAACAACACCGGACTTGTGGAGATTCCTATGGGAACCAGCCTGAGAGAAATCATATACGATATCGGCGGAGGAATTCCTGACGGCAAGAAATTCAAGGCGGCCCAGACAGGCGGTCCGTCAGGAGGATGCATACCGGCAGAGCTTATTGACACGCCTATAGATTACGACTCACTTACAAGCCTGGGTTCCATGATGGGTTCCGGTGGCCTGATAGTAATGGACGAAAGCACATGTATGGTGGACATAGCTAAGTTTTTCCTTGAATTTACCGTGGACGAGTCCTGCGGCAAATGCCCGCCTTGCCGTATAGGCACCAAGCGTATGCTTGAAATCATCACCAGAATCACTGAAGGAAAGGGCACCATGGAAGATTTGGACGAGCTGGAGGAGCTTTCTCATACCATCAAGAGAGGCGCTCTCTGTGGTCTCGGACAGTCAGCTCCGAATCCGGTGCTTTCCACAATGAAATATTTTAAAGACGAGTATATAGCTCATGTCAGAGACAAGAAATGCCCTGCGGGAGTATGCATATCCATGCTCAGGTACATCATCGAAAAAGAAAGCTGCAAGCGCTGCGGCATCTGTGCGAAGAACTGTCCTGTGGGTGCTATTTCCGGCAGCAAGGAGCAGCCGTACGTTATCGATCAGGATAAATGCATTAAATGCGGCGTCTGCATGAGCAAGTGTCCGTTCAAGTCCATAATGAAGAATGCATAAGGGAGGTGGCAATAAAATGGGAAAAGTACATGTTACAATTGACGGAATTCAAGTTTACGTACCTGATGATTACACTATTTTAGAGGCTGCCAAGGAGATAAATATTCATATTCCTACTCTCTGCTTCCTCAAGGACGTGAGCGAAATAGGCTGCTGCAGAATGTGTCTTGTTGAAATCAAGGGAAAGAAAAGCCTGGAGGCTGCCTGTGTGCACCCTGTTTACGACGGAATGGAGGTCAGAACCCATTCTCCGGAAATCACAAGAGTGAGAAAAAAGAATATGGAGCTGATTCTTTCCAACCACCCGGCAATATGCCAGAGCTGCACACGTTCAGACTCACATTGCGAGCTGCAGGCTCTTGCCAACATGCTGGACGTTCACTTCAGCAACTATAAGAAGTATCAGGAAACTGTCACCCAGAATGCGGCAGTGGATATGGATGACGGAATCTCCATTCAGAGAGACCCTAACCGATGCGTGCTTTGCAGAAGATGCATAAGCATCTGCAACAACATTCAGACCGTAGGAGCCATTTCCGCTATAAACAGAGGATTTAACACCGTCATAGGAACAGCAGGAAACAGAGGACTGGATGATACCGTATGTGTAAGCTGCGGCCAGTGTATCAATGTCTGCCCGACGGGAGCTTTGCAGGAGCACAGAGATATCGACTCCGTATGGGATGCCCTTTACGATGAGGATAAATACGTGGTGGTTCAGACTGCGCCTGCAGTAAGAGCTGCTCTGGGAGAGGAATTCGGCAATCCCATAGGAACAGACGTGACCGGCAAGATGGTAACGGCATTGAGAATGCTGGGCTTTGATAAAGTATTTGATACCAACACCGGTGCCGACCTGACAATTATGGAGGAAGGTACGGAACTCATAGACAGAATCAGAGGAGGCGGAGTGCTGCCCCTCATAACCTCATGCTCACCTGGCTGGGTAAAATTCTGCGAGCATAATTTCCCTGAAATGATACCTAACCTTTCCACATGCAAGTCACCTCATGAAATGCTGGGTGCCATTATCAAGAGCTATTATGCGGAAAAGAACGGCATCGACCCGGATAAAATGGTGGTGGTATCCGTAATGCCTTGCACGGCCAAGAAGTTCGAATCCCAGAGACCGGAACTTGCCGTAGACGGAAGGGCAGACGTGGATTTTGTTATAACCACCAGAGAACTTGCCAGAATGATCAAGTCCATAGGTATCGACTTCAATGCTATAGGTGACGGTAGCTTTGACGATCCCCTGGGACAGTCTACGGGAGCAGGTCTTATCTTCGGTACTACCGGGGGCGTTATGGAGGCAGCTCTCAGAACCGTTGCAGATATCATAAATGGCGTAAGTTCCGATTCCATCGACTATATGGAAGTCAGGGGCATAGAGGAAGGCATTAAGATAGCTGAAGTCAGAATTGCAGACCTTAATATAAGAGCCGCTGTAGCTCACGGACTGGGCAATGCCAGAAAGCTTATGGAAAGAGTCAAGGCAGGAGAGCACTTCGACTTTATAGAAATCATGGCCTGTCCGGGAGGCTGCATCAACGGCGGCGGTCAGCCACTGCAGGTTTCTGACGTCAGAAACTGGGTGGACTTCAAGGAAAAGAGAGCCAAGGCCCTTTATAAGGGAGACAGAGAGAAGTTTATCAGAAAGTCTCATAACAATCCGGCCATCAAGAAGCTCTACAAGGAGTATCTGGGCATGGCAGGCGGTATGAAGGCTCACAAGCTGCTCCATACTCACTATGTAAACAGGAGAGACGACTAAGGGTACATCGGTGCGGCGCGTCACACAAAAAACATAAAACAGTCATTAAAACCTTATTTTCAAGG
Source organism: Bacillota bacterium (assembly GCA_022787405.1). Taxonomy (GTDB): domain Bacteria; phylum Bacillota; class Clostridia; order Peptostreptococcales; family Anaerovoracaceae; genus SUG1106. The sequence continues at coordinate 3,568 of JALFXR010000007.1, read as the reverse complement.
CGGGTTCAGCAATTGAGACCCGCCTTTTTATGTGGTATAATCATTAGATTAAACTATTACAATAATGCGAGGAGGGATTTTGAGAAGCAATGATAAAAAAGCTTTCGAAATATGTAGGGGAATATAAAAAATATGCCATTATTACTCCCGTGCTTGTAACGCTGGAAGCGCTGATGGAGATAGTTATACCGCTCCTCATGGCGCAGCTCATCGACAAGGGCATCGATGCAGGCAATATGAGCGAGATAACGAAGTACGGTGTAATTCTGCTGGCAGCGGCTTTGCTGACCATGACCTTCGGGGTTCTGGCAGGAAAGACTGCACCTATGGCATCAGCCGGCTTTGCAAAAAACCTGAGACAAGCCATGTATTACAAGGTACAGGAATTTTCCTTCGCCAATATAGATAAATTTTCTACCGGCAGCATAGTTACTCGTCTTACGACAGACGTTACAAACGTGCAGCAGGCATTTCAGATGATTATCAGAATAACTGTGCGTGCGCCGGGAATGCTGATTTTTGCTCTTATTGCGGCTTTTAGCGTTAACCACAAGCTGTCACTTGTATTTGTGGCAGTTCTGCCGGTGCTGGGTCTGGGAATGTTCGTAATAATCAAAAAGGTCTATCCGCTGTTTAACAAGATTTTCAGAACATATGACAGGCTGAACAATGTGGTACAGGAAAACCTTTATGCGGTGCGTGTGGTAAAGTCTTTCAACCGTCAGGACCATGAAAATGAAAAGTTCGGAAAAGTTTCAGGAGAAATATATAAGGATTTTTCCAGAGCAGAGAAAACCATGTCTTTCGTAATGCCTCTCATGCAGGCATGTATGTACACATGCATGCTTCTGATTTCATGGATAGGCGCAAGAATGATTGTTGCCAGCGGCAATGACGGGGCACTGGGGCTGACCACGGGACAGCTGATGAGTATGATAACCTACACCATGCAGATTCTCATGAGTCTTATGATGATTTCAATGATTTTTGCCATGATGACCATGGCCAAGGCTTCCGGTGAAAGAATCGTGGAGATTCTCGATGAGGAAAGCGAGATCAGAAATCCGGAAGATCCTGTTATGAGTGTAAATGACGGTTCTATAGATTTCGTGAATACAGGATTCAGATATTCGTCAGAACAGGACGGCGACGGTTCCGGCTCCAAGAGGGTGCTGGAAAATATAAATCTTCATATAGATTCAGGCATGACCGTGGGAATAATCGGAGCGACCGGTTCTTCCAAGTCCAGCCTGGTGCAGCTGATACCCAGACTTTACGATGTGAGTGAGGGTGCAGTCAAAGTAGGCGGTGTGAATGTTCGCGACTATGACATGGAAACCCTCAGAAATCAGGTGGCTATGGTACTGCAGAAGAATGTGCTTTTCTCGGGAACCATCAGCGAAAATCTGCGCTGGGGCAATGAAAATGCCACCGACGAGGAAATCAGACATGCCTGCAAGGTTGCATGTGCCGATGAATTTATCGAGAAATTCGAGGACGGATATGACACATATATAGAACAGGGCGGCACCAACGTATCCGGCGGACAGAAGCAGAGACTCTGTATCGCCCGTGCTTTGCTCAAGAAGCCTAAGATTCTTATTCTTGATGATTCAACCAGTGCAGTTGACATGAAGACAGATGCAATGATAAGAAAGGCATTTGAAAGTGAACTTCCTGATACCACAAAGATTATTATAGCTCAGAGAATCTCATCGGTGCAGGATTCGGACATGATAATTGTCATGGATGACGGACATGTTTCAGGCTGCGGAACCCATGCAGAACTCATGGAGACGAACGAAATATACAGAGAGGTTTACGAAAGTCAGAACAGGAAAGGCGGTGAGGGACTTGAGTAGAATGGTTATGAGAGGACCTCACGGAGGTCCGAGAGGCGGCAAAGGGCTTTATGCAGGCGGTCCTACAGGCATTAAGCCGGGTACCATCAAAAGGCTGCTTTCCTATCTGGACCAGTACAAACTGAGGATGATTTTTGTGTTTGTATGTATAATCATCAGTACTGCTGCAAGTGTGGGGTCTTCGCTTTTCATGCAGACACTCATTGACAGCTATATAACTCCGCTGCTTCTTGAGGCGGCGCCTGTTTATACAGGGCTGCTGAGAGCCATAGTGATGATGGGATGCTTATATGCGGCGGGAGCGCTGGCCAGTCTGTTTTACAGCAGAACCATGGCTGTAATTTCCCAAAGTGTTCTCAAGGATATCAGAGACGAAATGTTCAGACACATGCAGACTCTGCCTGTAAAGTATTTTGACAGCAAAACTCACGGTGACATAATGAGTTACTACACCAACGACACGGATACTTTGCGACAGATGCTTTCCCAGAGTTTGCCAAACCTGTTCGCATCAATGCTTTCCATGATAGCAGTATTCGCATCCATGCTTCACCTGAGCATATGGCTGACGCTGGTTACCGTGGTATTTACCTTCATCATACTTGGCCTTATGAAAAAAATCGCCGGTATGTCCGGCAAGTACTTCGTGGAACAGCAGAGGAGTATCGGTGATGTAAATGGATATATCGAGGAAATGATAAACGGTCAGAAGGTTGTCAAGGTTTTCTGTCATGAGGAAAAGGCTCAGCAGGTTTTTGACGGCAAGAACGAGGATCTCTGCAAGAACATGACAAGAGCTAATATCCTGGCCAATATTGTAATGCCTCTCATGAGCAGTCTGGGGTATGTGCTCTATGTATTTATCGCCATAGTGGGCGGATTCATGGGAATTGCAGGAGTGACCAATATCTCTCTGGGCGGAGAGCCGGTAGTTACGCTGGGAACCATAGCATCCTTCCTGATACTGTCGAGAAACTTTGTCAACCCTATAGCACAGATTTCTCAGCAGCTCAATTCCGTTATAATGGCCATGGCCGGTGCTTCTAGAATATTCGAACTTCTGGACGAGACTTCTGAGGAGGATCACGGAACGGTTACTCTGGTAAATGCACGCCACACAGAGGACGGAAGTCTGGAAGAGTGCAGTGAGCATACGGGCGTATGGGCATGGAAGGATGGAGAAAAACTTACAGAGGTTAAGGGAAAGATTAACCTTAAGGATGTAGACTTCGGCTATACAGACGATGTGATGGTCCTTCACGACATTACTGTCTATGCTGAGCCGGGCCAGAAGGTTGCATTGGTTGGCGCTACCGGTGCAGGCAAGACTACAATTACAAACCTTATAAACAGATTTTACGATATAGATGACGGCAAGATACAGTACGACGGAATAAATATCAACCATATTCGCAAGGAGGACCTGCGTCGTTCACTGGGTGTGGTTCTACAGGATGTAAATCTGTTTACCGGCACGGTTATGGAAAACATAAGGTACGGTAAGCTGGATGCCACCGACGAGGAGTGCATTGAGGCCGCCAAACTGGCCAATGCTGACGGTTTCATCCGCATGCTGCCCAAGGGATACGATACAGTTCTGGAAGGGGACGGCAGCGGTTTGTCACAGGGACAGAGGCAGCTGATTTCAATAGCCAGAGCCGCTGTTGCAGACCCGCCTGTCATGATTCTGGACGAAGCTACATCTT
>JALFXR010000003.1 GCA_022787405.1 Bacillota bacterium | reverse complement strand
TGATGAGCCCTGACCATAGTTATTTCCGCCTACTATAATGCTCTGCTCCGCTGCCTTCGCCCTCTCAGGAAAAGTCTCGTCACATACTCCGAAACAGAATTTTGAAAGATAAGGAATATTCGAACGGTAAGGAAGTATCTTAGCTCCTGCAGGCATAATATGATCTGTGGTGATGTTGTCTCCCACCTTCAGAACAAGCTCGGCTCTGAGTGTATCTCCCTGCGGTCTGCTTTCCGGGAATGGCTTTATGTTAGGTCCTCTGAGAATTTCCAGTGTCCTGGCTGTTTCCTCATCAGCAGGCGGAATCACAGCGCTGTCGTCAATCTTAAATTTTTCAGGCATTGCTACCTGCGGCATCTCTCCCATCATTCTTGGATCGGTGATTTCTCCCGTAAGTGCTGCTGCAACAGCTGTCTCCGGTGAAACCAGATATACCTGGGCGTCAGCAGTACCTGAACGTCCTTCGAAGTTTCTGTTAAAGGTTCTCAGTGATACTCCACCTGAATTAGGCGAAAATCCCATACCAATACACGGTCCGCATGCGCATTCAAGCAGTCTTGCACCACTTGCCAGAATATCAGTCAATGCTCCGCAGTCTGCCAGCATGGAAAGCACCTGTTTAGAGCCAGGCGATACCGAAAGGCTTACCGACGGATCTATTGTCTTCCCTTTAAGAAGGGCTGCCGCCTTAAGCATATCGTAAAGTGATGAATTAGTGCATGAGCCTATGCATACCTGATCAACTTTTGTACCATTTAGGCTTTCCACTGTTACAACATTATCCGGACTGTGTGGACATGCTATGAGCGGCTTCAGTTCTGACAAATCTATATCTATAACTTTGTCATATACTGCATCTTCGTCACTTTTCAGTTCTATGTAATCTTCCCCCCTGCCCTGCGCTTCGAGGAAAGCTTTAGTAATCCCGTCAGAAGGGAAAATAGATGTGGTGGCACCCAGCTCAGTGCCCATATTAGTTATGGTAGCACGTTCAGGAACTGAAAGGGTCTTTACACCTTCTCCTCCCCATTCTATTATGGCTCCTACACCGCCCTTTACAGACAGTATTCGCAGAATTTCAAGGCTCACATCCTTAGCAGTTACAAAATCGTGAAGTCTTCCTGTAAGGTTCACCTTATACATCTTAGGCATGGTTATATAGTATGCCCCGCCGCCCATGGCGACAGCCACGTCAAGTCCGCCTGCTCCCATGGCAAGCATACCTATACCTCCGCCTGTAGGTGTATGACTGTCCGAACCTATAAGTGTTTTCCCCGGCTTGCCAAAACGCTCAAGGTGAACCTGATGACAGATTCCGTTACCTGGCCTTGAAAAGTACAGGCCATGCTTTTTAGCCATAGACTGTATGAATCTATGGTCATCTGCATTTTCAAATCCTGACTGAAGTGTATTGTGATCTATATATGCTACGGAAAGCTCCGTTTTTACCCTGGGCACCCCCATGGTTTCGAATTCAAGATATGCCATGGTTCCGGTTGCATCCTGTGTCAGTGTCTGATCTATCTTGAGAGCGATTTCCTCACCAGGAATCATCTCACCGCTTACGAGATGGTCTTTGATTATTTTCTGTGCTAATGTAAGTCCCATTTATATGTACTTCCTTTCTTTTATCCCTTTGTAATACTTGCATAAGCGTGTTCTATATGAATCATCATGAGTCTCTCCACTTCTTCAATATCTCTTCTGGCCATAGCCTCATAGACCTGTCTGTGTTCTTTTACAGAGTTCATGATTCTGTCGCTCTTTTCCAAAGATGCCTTTCTGTATTTGGAAAGCTTATGATGTATAGGTGACAGTATGATTTCATAGGTGGTGCTGCCGCAGCAGGCATAAATTAAATCATGAAATTTTGTATCCAGATTTTTAACTGCTTCCGCACCTCCTGCTTCAACAGCCTTTTCTTGTCTTTTAAGCACCTCTCCCAGTTCTGAAAGAGCTTCATCGCTCATTTTTTCCGCGGCCAGAGCCGTTGCTTTAGCCTCGATTTTTCTCTTTACATCAAACATGTCGTCTATATCCCCGGTGGTTATTCCCAGAACCTTGAAACCATCAGCTGTGTCTTCAACAAGTCGTTCTGCTTCAAGTCTTATAAGTGCTTCTTTTACAGTTCCCAGTCCTACTCTGAGATCTGAAGCTGCCTTTTCCGGAGAAATAATACTTCCCTGCTGATATTGTCCGTGGAGTATTTCTTCCTCTATCTTTTCGAAAATCTGATTTGAAAGGGAAACCTTTTTATAATCTATCATTTTGCGAACTCCTTATCGTCTGTCAATTCTCTGATTTTGTTTTCTATTTCACTGTTTGCCAGGCTGGTGGTTCTGCCGTCAGCATACATTTCATCCACCCATTCCTTGAGAGCCTTGACCAGATCATCATTTTTGCTCAGCTTCTTTTCCTCTGAAAGGCCGTAATGTTCATTTATCCAGTATGCGATGCCTGCAGCACCTGACGTCTTGCTTACAGTAACTCCCGGCGCTCTGTTGAGAATCTTCTTGGTATTGAAAATATTGTAGATTTCTTCATCCTTCATGAGCCCGTCTGCGTGAATGCCTGCTTTAGTCACATTAAAATTTTCTCCTACGAAAGGTGTCATCGGCGGTATGTCGTATCCCATTTCATCTCTGAAGTATGCACCGATTTCAGTCACAACCGTTGGATCCATGCCGTCAAGAGAGCCACGAAGAGATGCGTATTCAAACACCATCGCTTCAAGAGGAATATTACCTGTTCTTTCTCCGATGCCAAGCAAGGAGCAGTTTACCGCACCACATCCATAAAGCCAAGCAGCGGACGCATTGGTAACAGCCTTATAAAAATCGTTATGTCCGTGCCATTCAAGCATTTCGCTCGGTACCCCGGCATAATGCTGCAAGCCATACACAATACCCGGAACACTTCTCGGCAGGGAGGCGCCTGCATAAGGCACGCCGTATCCCATGGTATCGCATGCTCTTATCTTCACAGGAATTCCTACTTCTCTTGAAAGTTCCATAATTTCATTGACAAAAGGCACCACAAATCCATAAAAATCAGCCCTCGTTATGTCCTCCAGATGACATCTCGGAACTACACCTGCGTCAAACGCATCCTTGATAGTGGCCAGATAAAAGTCCACCGCCTGCCTTCTGGTCATGTTCATCTTTTTAAATATATGATAGTCGCTGCATGATACCAGAATGCCTGTCTCCTTGATTCCCAGCTCCTTGACCATTTTAAAATCTTCCTTAGAAGCTCTTATCCAGGTGGTAATTTCAGGGAAAGTGTATCCAAGCTCCATGCACTTATCTATGGCTTCTCTATCCTTTTTTGTATAAATAAAAAATTCTGACTGTCTGATCAGACCGTAAGGTCCGCCAAGCTTGGCCATCAGTTTGTATAAGTTAACTATCTGTTTGACCGTGTAAGGAGCCATAGACTGCTGGCCATCTCTGAATGACGTATCAGTAATCCAGATATCTTCAGGCATGTTCATAGGCACACGTCTGTGGTTAAAGGCAACCTTAGGCACTTCGTCGTAATTATATATCTGTCTGTAAAGATTAGGTTCTTCAATATCCTGTAGAGAATACTTATATATGCTCTGCTCCAGAAGGTTTGATTTCTTTGAAATTTCAAGCATTTCGTTACTTGTCCTCTCTTTCTTTATTTTCCGATGTTACAAGTATAAAACCGCCTCAGAGAAAAGTCAATACATTTTTCAAAAATGTTTTTAAATTGTTTTTGCTTTAACAAAGTAAAACCCGGAAGTGACCTTCCGGGCTTGATATTTATATGATTATTTCTGAGCTTCCTGTACAAGCTGAGCACCATAGTGAAGAGCTTTTAAGTTAACTTCTTCTGTTCCCTTAGGTACGTGATTGAGAACCGCTTCCTCAACGGCCTTCTGTGAAGCAACGTGAAGCAGCTCGTTTACCACACCCACTGAAATGATATTAGCTGACATACGGTTCTTTATCACCTCTGCCGCACCTTCAAGAATAGGAAGATGGTAAACCTTATGAAGTGATTCAACTTCATCAGGAACTGTGATGCCTTCATCGACAACTACAATAGCCTGATTTTTTAGACAGCCGACATATTTGTCCAAGGAAACCTGAGTAAGTGCCAGAAGCAAGTCTGGTCTGATTACTTTTGTATAGGTGATTTTTTCGTCAGAAACGATAGTTTCAGCTTTTGACGAACCTCCTCTTGCCTCTGGTCCGTAAGCCTGGCACTGAACCACATTCTTGCCGTCCTCATAAGCAGCTTCAGCAATAATAATGGTTCCCATAATTACACCCTGTCCGCCGGAGCCGGTCATCCTGATTTCTGTCTTAGCCATTACTTGTCACCTCCGACCTTCTCGATAATTTTCATATACATATCAGTATATTCTTCCTTATTTTCAACACATGAAAGTTCTCCGATAAGGAACTTGCCTTCAAGCTGTTCAGGAGTCATTTTTGCTCCAGCTTTCACATCAACAGCATTGTCCTTCTGCCATGTGAGCATCTTGACTGAATCTCCTTTTTTATTCTTACGTCCATAGTATGTCGGGCATACTGAAAGCCCTTCTATAAGAGAAAATCCATGATGCTTAATACCGGCCTCAATAAGCTTAATAGCCTGCTGTGCATGGTAAGCTGTGCAGCGTCCTGTGAAAGTAGCTCCTGCAGCCTGTGCCAGCTGCGGAATATCAAAGTTGTAGTCAATGTTTCCATAAGGAGCAGTTGTTCCCTTTTCGCCGTGAGGTGTAGTAGGCGAATACTGTCCGCCTGTCATGCCGTAGATATTGTTATTGAACACGATGACAGTCATATCAATATTTCTTCTGCAGGCATGAATCAGATGGTTTCCGCCAATGGCTGTAGCATCGCCGTCTCCGGTGATTACGATTACATGAAGGTCAGGATTTGCAAGCTTTACCCCTGTTGCAAAAGCTATTGCACGTCCGTGAGTAGTATGTAATGTATTATAGTTCATATATCCGGCAGCTCTGGATGAACATCCGATACCGGAAACGATAACCACCTTATCCGGATCAAGGCCGCAGTTCTCAATTGCCTGTGCAACATCTCTCATCAGAATCCCATGACCGCATCCAGGACACCAGATATGTGGAAGTCTGTTAACACGCATTGTTTTTTCTATCAGATTGCTAGGCATATTAATATACCTCCTTTACTTTGTCTATTACATCTGTAGGGGTAATAGTGGTACCGTCAATCTTGCCAAGGAAGTCAACAGGCACTCTGCCCTCTACAATTCTCTGCACTTCCAGCAGCATCTGTCCGTCATTATGTTCAGCAACGATAATCTGTCTCAGATGCTTGTTTTCCTTGATAACCTTCAGAAGTGCTTCTTCTGGGAACGGCCATACTGTAATTGGTCTGAACATACCGATTTTGACGAAGTCCATCTTCTTCGCATCTTCCATTGCGCCCTGTACTGCTCTTGCAGTACCGCCGAAGCATATAATCATTGTTTCACAATCTTCACATTCAACCTCTTCCCACTTCTGAATACGGTCTCTTCTCATTCTGATTTTGTCAAGAAGACGTCTTTCCTGTGTATCAGTTATATTGTTATCATTAGTCGGGAATCCGTCCAGATCATGGAAAAGACCTGTTACATTAAACTTGTCTCCTTCACCGAAAGGTGCGTATTCAGGAACATAGTTTCCTTCCTGAACAGCATAAGCAAGCGTACCGTTGAATGTACGGTCTACCTTTCTGTCTGAAATGGTCAGCTCTTCAGGCGGAATAAGCTCACATCCTTCTCTCAGGTGTCCGATAATTTCGTCCATAAGGAAAATTACAGGTACTCTGAATCTTTCTGCCATATTGAAAGCTCTGACAGTTTCGGTATAACATTCCTGGACTGAGGAAGGTGAAATAACAATAACAGGATGGTCACCGTGAGTGCCCCATTTTGACTGCATCAAGTCTCCCTGGGACGGTGATGTAGGAAGACCTGTAGAAGGACCCTCTCTCTGTACGTCTACTATAACAATAGGAATTTCTGCAATAGCAGCATATCCTATATTTTCCTGCTTAAGAGAGAATCCCGGGCCGGATGTCGCTGTCATAGCCTTGAGTCCGGCTACAGAAGCACCAAGTGCTGCAGCTATGCCGCCTATTTCGTCTTCCATCTGTATAAATTTGCCTCCTACCTGAGGCAGTCTGAGTGCACTTCTCTCAGCGATTTCTGTTGAAGGAGTGATAGGATAGCCTGCATAGAATCTCATTCCTGCAGCGATTCCTCCTTCTACAACGGCCTCATTGCCCTGCAGTAATTGAAATCTCTTTCCCATTAGTTTTCCTCCTCTATATAAATTGCATAATCCGGACAGCGAAGTTCGCAGAGTCCACACTTGATGCACGCTTCTTCGTCAGCAATATGCACCTTTTCGTGCTCAATTGCGAGCACATTCTTAGGGCAAAACGCCACGCATATTCCGCAGCCCTTGCACCACTTCGGATTTATAACCAAAGTTTTGTTTTTTGCCATTTAAGCTCACCTCGTAATTGTATTTAAGTTTTATCACTTTTCCCATAATACCATATATTGTTGACTTTTCAACATTTTCGGAGAAAAAGGACTTTTTTTATACAAAATGACTTTTTGTATAAAAAAATACAAAAAAACTTCCGCAGCAAAATGTACTGCGGAAGCCTGTATAGTACAGCATTATTCTATTTTTCAAAATACGAGATAAATTTTCCGGCTTTTTCAGTCAGAATCTCGCTGCCGCATGCTGCAAGCTGACCACCTACGATTACCCAGTCAATTCCTGCAGGCGGTTTAGAGATATCTCCAAAGGTTGCTCCGTCGATTATGGTTTCAGGGTCAAATATGGTGATGTCTGCGTCTGCTCCAATCTTGATTACACCCTTTCTTTCTTCCAGATTCAGACGTCTTGCAGGTTCAATTGTCATCTTCTTTAAAGCATCAATCAGGGACAGTCTCTTTTCCTCTCTCACATATTTGCCGAGAACTCTCGGGAAAGTTCCGGCCGCTCTCGGATGACCGTTGCCATGGTTTATAATACCGTCGCTGGCCACCATTCCCTTTGGGTTCGCCACTGCCTGAGCAATTTCCTCTTCATTCATTACGAAAGCCACAACAAGCATTTCAGGGTAGTTCTCTCTGGCATCCCTGAAGATTTTCTCAGTACAATATACATTCTTATACGGATCATCTGTAAGCATCAGATCCTTGTAATCCTTGCCCCATGCCTGGAGACACCCATCATCAAAAACCGTTGAGTTGATTTTCGTAGAAAAAGCATTGTATGGATATGTATCAAAATTCAGTCTCGGGTCTTCATCCATAGATCTGTTTATCAGTTCCAGAGACTCCTTCATCTTTCCCATTGCCGAGCAGCTTGAGAGATGAGATATCTGGAATCTCTTGTTTATGTGTTTCTGGATATTTACCATTTCCTCAATTGAAGAAATATCATCCAGACAGTCATTTCTGTAGTGAGCCGCTACAAGCAGATCCGGATCATCAGATACTTCTGTTCCATATATGAGTTCCTCAAAAGTAATTCCCGGATCGTATTCAATTCCAAAGGAAATACCCATAGCGCCCTCTCTAAGGTCTTCCTGCATCTTGTCTCTGATTATATCCCACTGTTCTCTGGTTGCAGCATCATAGTGACCTAAACCCAGACTTGTTCTGTACCAGTTGTAACCGGTGAGCATAGCATAATTTACAGGTGAGCCGCCAAGCTCGCTGATCGTATCTTTAAATTCCCGCAGAGTCTGATACAGTACTCCACAGTTTCCTCCCACACAGGTTGTTACTCCCTGCTTGAGCATCATCTTGGAGATAATGTATTCCTTTCCTTCATCGGCAAAGTTTTCTTCATGCATATGAATATCTATAAAGCCCGGAGAAACCACTCTGCCTGATGCATCAATAACTTTTGCGGCATCAGGTGTTTCAGTGCCTATGTAAGTTATTTTGCCCTCCCTGACTCCGATATTTCCTCCTATAAACTGATTTTTTTCATAATCAGGATATCTCCCATTTGTAACTAAAATGTCCAGCATATTAACTTCCTTTTCTTTCTAGAAATCCTCTTTCATTCTGCGGATTTTTTCCTCATCCGAGAATATTTTTGCTACCTGAAGTCCGATTACCATTGCGCCCTGCCTTATGGCCTCATGAGCTCGAGGAGATTTGACTGCTTCTGCGAATTCTCTTGTATGTATTGCCACGCCTCTGTCTACAATCTGAAGTGTAGGATGGAAAGTAGGGCATACGAAGCTTACATTTCCTGCATCTGATGAACCGAAAATCTTATCATGGTCACCGTTGATTTCGATGCCAAGTTCATCGTAAACCTCTCTCAGTAATTCAATTCCATAATCATTGTTCTTAAGGTTGTCATACATCGCCGCTGTGAGAGCTTTTTCCCATGTAGCACCTGTGGCTATGGCTGCTCCCTCGGCACAGTTGTCAGCTCTCTTATCCAGTTCAAACAGATAATCTTTGTCAAGTGCTCTGTAATAAAAC
>JALFXR010000258.1 GCA_022787405.1 Bacillota bacterium | reverse complement strand
TTTGACTCTTCCTCGCCGTGTACCAGAAAAATCTGCTTAGGCTGAACCTGGAAGCCTCCAAGCCAGTCCAGAAGTCCTTTCTGATCGGCATGACCGGAAAATCCCTGCAGATTGTATATTTCTGCGCCGACCATTACAGTTTCACCGAACAGTTTTACCTCTTTAGCTCCTTCTACCAGCATTCTTCCCAGAGTTCCCTCCGCCTGATAACCTACGAATATAATGCTGTTTCTGCTGTCCCACAGGTTGTGCTTCAGGTGGTGGCGAATACGGCCTGCTTCACACATGCCGCTTGCAGAAATAATAATCTTAGGAGTCTTATCGTTATTCAGCATCTGTGAATCTGCTGTATTTCTGGTAAATTTAAGGTTTTTGAAATCCAGTGGATTATCGCCGCTGAGTATATAGTTTCTGGTCTCCTCATCAAAAACCTGTGCATTCTTCTTAAATACCTCTGTGGCTGTAGTTGCCATCGGGCTGTCTATGTATACGTTTACTTTATCAAGTACCTCAGAATATTCAGGATGCTGTTCATAGAACATATTGAACTGGTAAATCAGTTCCTGGGTTCTGCCTACTGCAAAGGAAGGTATAATAACACTTCCGCCCCTCTTTACCGTCTTGAGCACGATGCTAATGAGTTCGTCAATACTGGTCGAGTTGGCAGGATGAAGTCTGTTTCCGTAAGTAGTCTCCATGATAACGTAATCGGCTTTTTTAATCTTGACAGGATTCCTGAGAATAGGCCTGTCCATGACTCCCAGGTCACCGGAAAAAACGATCTTTGAAGTTACATCGTTTTCTGTTACCCAGATTTCCGTAATGGCTGATCCGAGAATATGTCCTGCATCGTTGAATACAATCTTTACATGGTCGTTAAGTTCTATAAGCTGATCGTAAAGCACCGGTTTAACAAGCTTCAATGCAGCCTCGGAATCCTTTATGGTGTAAAGCGGCTCTACAGGAGGTTTGCCTGTTCTTGCATTTTTCTTTGTCTGCCACTCCGCATCCTTTTCGTGGATATATGCGCTGTCCTTGAGCATTACATCAAGAAGGTCAGCTGTGGCGTCTGTGCAGTAAATAGCTCCTTTGAAGCCTCTCTTTACCAGCAGCGGGATTCTGCCGCAGTGGTCGATGTGTGCATGGCTCAAAATTACACATTCAACCTCTTCAGGGTCGAACGGGAAAGGCTCTTCGTTGAGTTTCTCCATTTCCTTGCCGCCCTGGAACTGTCCACAGTCCAGCAGAATTTTATGGTTGTCAGTTGTCAGAAGATGGCATGAACCAGTTACTCCGATCGAAGCTCCGCAAAATTTTATCTTCATTTTATTTTCTCTCCTTTGCTACTTATAGTCCCACAGCTTCCTGTCAGCCGTTGAAATGCCCTTTGCTCCTGCCGCTATGGCATTATCCACATCTTCTTCGAATTCAACCAGACCTCCCGCCAGTATAGGCGTATTTACCTTCTGCGCGAATTCGATAATTTTCTTGCAGACAACCCCCGGCATTATTTCTACAATATCAGGCTTGGCAATCCTGATAGAGTCCACAGCTGTATCCACCGAATGTGAATCCACAATGAAAAACCGCTGAACTGTAATCAGTCCAATTTCTTTGGCCGGTCTTATCATCCCCGTCTTGGTTGTAAGAATTCCGTCGGCACCCTTTTGTTTTACAAATTCCAATCCTACTCTGTCCTTACCTATACCCTCAGCAAAATCCATATGGATAAAAAGCTTCTTGCCGGCGTCATGAGCCCTGGCAATCTGGCGCTCGATGGTCAGAAGGTCCGAATAGAGCAGAAAAATAATATCCACCTTAGAAGCCAGCGCGGCCTGAAAATCCTCTTCAGTTCTCACCGCTGCGGCTACTTTTCTGTTTGCAAATAAAGACATCTCCTCATCTCCTGTCTGTTTATCCGTTATATAAAAGATCTGGCAGCAATAACGTTTGCGCCTGTTTCCCCTATGTTTTCTATTATAATATTTCCTGCTTCAATTGGCAATATCAAGGTTCTACAATTTATTTCTTTCATGCATTCATAAAGCTTTTCCCTAGGCACAGGTCTGTCAGTTTTTACCGGCACCATAATGCCTCCCTGAGCACACATCGTAGTGGTCAGCGTTCTCTCAGGAGCAGTGACTTCCTGAACAGCAAATCTTTCCCCGCGCTTACATGTATTGCCCGTCGTTTTAAGCTCTGCATCCACTGTAATTTCACAGCCCATAGGACAGATTGTGCATATAACTGTATTATCGTTTCCATTTTCACCAGAAAGATATCTCACACCCTTTTTCTGTTCCTGCTGCTTCACACTGCTTCCCTGCCTGCTTTTACCGTCTTCTGATGAAAGAGGTTTTCCCTGAGCATAAAGCGCCGCCGCTCTGCCTGCGGTCTCTCCTTCGTCTGAAACGAAATCCACAAGTTCGTGAACCTTTACTACATTGCCGCATGCAAATATTCCCGAAATCTTAGTCTGTCTGTTTTCATCCACCACAGGGCCTCTCGTCTTTGGGTCAATCTCCACTCCGGCTTTTTTGCTCAGTTCGTTTTCAGGAATCAGGCCTACGGAGAGCATCAGGGTGTCGCATTCAATGTACTCCTCAGTACCGGGAACAGGTTTGAGATTTTCGTCAACGCGTGCAACGGTAACGCCTTCCACACGTTTCTTGCCGTGTATTTCAACTACCGTATGACGCAGCATCAGCGGAATATCAAAATCTCTCAGGCACTGAACGATATTTCGTGTCAGTCCGCCTGAATCTTCCATTATTTCGCATACAGCCTTGACCTCTGCGCCCTCAAGAGTCATTCTTCTAGCCATTATGAGGCCTATATCGCCGGAACCGAGAATCACTATTTTTTTGCCCGGCATGTATCCTTTGATGTTTACCAGCTTCTGAGCCGTTCCCGCCGTAAAGACTCCTGCAGGCCTGGTGCCCGGAATATTCAGCGCTCCCCGGGATTTTTCCCTGCAGCCCATGGCAAGCACTACCGCGCCTGCCATTATGGTGAAATACCCCCTTTCCTTGCTTACTGCAGTCACTGTCCTCCCCGATGTGATGTCAACAGCCATGGTATCTGTCAATACGGTGATTCCCAGCTGGCTGACCATTTCTTCATACCTCTGTCCGTATTCGGGACCGGTCAGTTCCTCTTTGAATTTATGAAGTCCGAATCCATTGTGGATACACTGCTGGAGTATTCCGCTCAGCCTCGGCTCTCTCTCTATAATTGCAACTTCTTCGGCGCCTGCCTCTTTAGCTGCGATGGCTGCACTCATTCCTGCCGGGCCTCCGCCGATTACTACCACATCTGCCCTCATTGTGTTTGCTGCATCCATTACTTCTCACCTCCGGTCTTAGTTCTTTCAAAGGTTATCTCTGAGCCTTTTCCCGACTTGGTCACATCTTCAAATGGTACTCTCAGTTCTTCCGACAGCAGCTCTGCAACAGACGGCATGCAGAATCCACCCTGGCATCGTCCCATACCGGCTCTGGTCCTTCTTTTTACTCCGTCAATGTCTCTTGCCGGCGGATTTCGTCTTATGGCATCCAGAATTTCACCTTCCGTTATTTCCTCGCATCGGCACACTACTCTGCCGTATTCAGGCCTTTTTTCAATCAGGCTGTTTTTTTCTTCTGCGGTCATATCCCTGAATCGTATTATGCCCTCCACTCTCGGATTATAATCTGACTTAAGCTCCTCTGCCGCACCTGCCTCTATAAGCATCTTTTCCACCATTTCAGCTATAGCAGGTGAAGCGGAAAGCCCCGGGGACTCTATTCCAGCGCAGTTGATGAAGCCTTGCTGAGGACTCTCTATGAAGAAGTCTCCCATGTTTCCGTGGGCTCTGAGGCCTGTAAACTGTGTTATCACCAGATTAAGAGGAATAGAATCAAAGAACTCCGTCTCCCTTGCTAACACAGACAGAAGTCCCTCCGATGTAACGGCCTTATCTTCTTTGTCCTCTATATCCTCCGATGTCGGTCCAAGCAGTATATTGCCGTCTACTGTCTTTGTGGCCAGCACCCCTTTGCCCATCTTGGTCGGTGTTCTGAAAACAGTGGTGCTGACCATGTTCCCCGCCTCCTTGTCAAGAAGCAGGTACTGTCCTCTTCTCGGGGTTATGCTGAATTCACGGCTGCCAACCAT
>JALFXR010000204.1 GCA_022787405.1 Bacillota bacterium | reverse complement strand
CTTACGGAATGTACTCTTTAGCTGAAAACGGATACGTATCCGGTTCTGAAGTAAACCTTGTAAGAAACGACGGATATGTTTCACACAATCCGCTTGTTGAAAACAACGGCCCTGGTAAGTTTGAAACTGTTAAATTACGTTTCAATGTAGAGAATTTTACTGCTACAGAAGAACTTAAGAGCGGTGATGTAGACCTCATCATGTCAGTTGAAACAGATCAGTACATGGAAATGAAAGATTTAGATAGCATTAAGCTTCTCAACACAACTTACCCTAACATCACTTATTTCGAAATGAATACGGATTCCCCTGTATTCTCAGATATCAACGTACGTAAGGCTCTCGCTCTTGCTATCGACAGAGACGGAATGGCAGAAGTAGTTGACGGACTTATCGCTCCTGCTTATTCCATGATTTACGATACTGTACAGAACTTCAGCCAGGATGCCAAGGATTACTTCCAGCAGAACCTTGCAAACGATCCTGAAAAGGCCAAGACTTTATTAGAAGAAGCAGGCTGGGTTGACAATGACGGCGACGGTATCCGTGAAAAGAACGGAAAGAAGCTTGAGTTCACATGGTATGCATGGACTGATTCCACTACTATTCCTGAAGCTATGGCTGAACAGCTCAAGGCAGTAGGCTTCAAGATGAACATCGAAGCAATCGACTGGAACTACGTATACGAAAACATCAACGCCGATGATTACGACGCTGGTATCGAATGGTTATCATGGGCAGAACCTATGCTTGTATTAGAAGGCTGCTACTATGACCTGAACGCACCTGGAAACGACGATGCTTATGATGATTTAGTAGCTAAAGCTGCAGGCACAGTTGATACTGATGAAAGAACCAAGCTTATAGGCGACATCCAGATGAAGATATTCGAGAACGTAAACATGATTCCTATGTACGCAGAACTCAGCTTCACAGCTGCAAATGCAGAACTTAAGGGATGCAACGTATTAGGCGATGGAACAATGCCTCTTAACGACTTAACATACTAATCACATCACAAAACTAAAGCGGAGCCCCTTGCGGGCTCCGTTTTGGTTTGTGCTAAAGAATGAAAAGAGATTAAATAAGTGCATAAATATGGAATGTTAAAACGGGGCTTTCGTATGCTCATATTACTGATGTTTCTTATCCTCGGAATTGTCCGGCGCATCAAGGGCCATAATGCCTTTTTCGGTAATTGAAGTGCCGCGGCGACCTCTTGCAATCCGAATGAGACCCTTCGATTCCATTTCGCTCAGCAGTTCTCTGAGCCTGCCGTCACTTATGAGGACTCCGTTTTCTCGCAGATAATGGAGCATTTCCGGACGTCCTGTACTATGATAGGAAGAAGAACGGCTGTAGAGCAGGTCAAGCAGGATGCGTTCGGTTCGTTCCTTTGTATTGACAATATGATTGTGATTTTTGGCAGCTGAATTGCTGCTGTATTCATCTGAACCGGATGTGTCTGATGTACCTGTACCCGGCAGAGGCGTATTCAGAACAGGGAAAAAGCCCAGGGTTTTAAAGCAGATTACCGAGTTTTCAAGTTCCCGGACATTGCCCGGCCATGTGTAATCACACAGAAGGTTCTTCTCCTTTTCCGAGATGCGATGGTAATCCGAACCGGCAAAATAGCTGAGCAGAGGCAGAATATCGTTTTTTCTCTCTCTGAGAGCAGGTATCTCCAGAGGTATGACGCTCAGCCTGTAAAACAGATCCTCACGGAATTTGCCCTCGGAAACAAGCTGCCTCAAATCCTTGTTAGTAGCTGTAATGACGCGTACATCTATGTTTATAATCTTGTCGCTGCCCACACGCATTATCTGTTTTTCCTGAAGCACACGCAGGAGCTTGGACTGAAGCCCGGAGGATATATCGCCGATTTCATCCAGAAAGATTGTTCCTGTATTGGCCTGCTCAAACAAGCCCATCTTTCCTTTTTTCTGAGCGCCTGTGAAAGAACCCGGCTCATAGCCGAATAGCTCGCTTTCGAGAAGATTTTCCGAAAGCGCGGCGCAGTTTATGGCCAGGAAAGGTTTGTTCTTGCGTTGTGAATAGTTATGTATGGACTGTGCAAAAAGCTCTTTGCCGGTGCCGCTTTCCCCGTGAATCAGCAGAGTAAAATCTGTAAGGGCTGCTTTCTTGGCAATAGAAATGCATGAAGACATAACATCGGTCTGACATATAATGTCGCTGAAATGATATTTGGCGAACACTCCCTTTTCCCTGATTTTGCGGTTCAGCTGGTTCTCGGCTTCTCTGATTTCGTGCTCATCCCGGAGAGAGATGATATATCCCAGCTTCTCATCTCCATTTCCCAGAGAGACTCTGTCCATCAGGTAATTGGAATCTCTGTAGGTGAAGAGAAGGTTCTTGCCGTCTTTCCCCTCGAAGTCTGCAAACTCAGGCTTATCAAAGATGTTATGAGCTCTCTGATTTTCGAACAAAAGACTTCCATGTGCATCGAAGGCCAGAACTGCGAAACCGGAATCTGAAAGGAGCTCGTTTAAAATCAGACTCTTTACATAGCTTTCAAGATAATTGTTATGTGAGTTCATGCTGGGCTCTACTACACTCTGCAGATAATGTATCAGGTTTGATGAAAGTGTTTCGCTGCTGAGCTGAAGCATGTCTGCCAGCCGGGCCAGGGTGTCGAAACCTATTTCTCTGTAGCCTATATCTATGACATGCTCGATTTCCCGGGGAACCAGCTGTACTTCCTTAGGAGTGATAGCGTAGGAAATGCCTTTATATGCTCCTGCCGCATAATCATTTTCGTTGAAAGGTATGAGGGTGAAGTGGAATATGCCAAGCTCATAAAACATGTACAGTGTCTCCATGGTGGAAACCTCAGAGTCGTTTACAAGGAGTACATTCTCGTTTCTCGGTATCTGCAGGAGCTCTGTCAGATGTTTTTTACTGATGCTTCTGGTCAGTACTATTAGGCTTCTGGTCTCCTCTATGTACGGACGAACTGCTGTTAACAGCTGCTGGCCGTTGAGAAGTATAGCGTCTGCAGTAATCTTATCTCCCTCTTTAAGCTGATCTATGTAGTAATTCTCCAGCGTGACTTCATTGGCAAAAACCTTTTCGATTTCCTGCTCTATGTGAGTCATGGCGGAGCGGTTTTCCATGTTATTATAGACAATAGCGATTTTCTTCATAATTGCTTCCTCCTGACATTTCCATTCTAACATAATAACAGATAAAAAACAATAAAAAGGATTTAATGGGATAAAAAAGTTGTAATTGAGCTGTAAGAGGGCTGAAAATGTCTTTTTATGGGCATAAAAAACTGGCATAATAGTTGCGTTATATGTTCACAAGGAAAAGTTTGAGCAATACTTTTAATAGAATAATAGAAGAAAGAAAGGAGTGTGACGATAATGGGATTAACAGAAAACTGTGGTTTTGATCTGCATTCAAAGTGGAAACATGGAAGTCACAATTTGATTACAGATGTACCGGGAGTTAAAGTTGGAAACGTCACAATCAACGACGGAGATATCCACACAGGCGTTACCGCAGTACTTCCTCACGGAGGAAACATATTTCAGGAC
>JALFXR010000168.1 GCA_022787405.1 Bacillota bacterium | reverse complement strand
TTCTGGGTCTGTTCAATTGTCAGATCGTATCCTAGTCTCATTTTTTCCTCCGATTGAGCACATTCCGCTTATGCAAATATTATACCAAAGATTTTTCTTTATTTCAACCCCGGGAATCCTAATTGGCGCAAAGCTTCAAATAAAATTATGTTGGCAGAGTTTGCCAGGTTAAAAGAGCGAAGCCGTGTATCTGCACTCATTGGAATGCGTATAGCCGTTTCTTCATGCTGCGCTATAAAGTCTCTTGGCAGCCCAGCTGTCTCCTTTCCAAAAAGGAACATATCCTCATCACGATATTCAGGCTCTGTATATATATGACCTCCCTTGGTGGTGGCCAGGAAAAGCCTTCTGTCTCCCTGTCCGTACTTTTTCATGAAAGCATCCAGACTCTCATGAACCTCCAGTTTCACATAAGGCCAGTAATCCAGTCCTGCTCTTTTCAGGCTTTTGTCATCTATTTTAAATCCCAGAGGTTCCACCAGATGCAGCACCGTATCTGTGGCTGCGCAGGTTCTTGCAATGTTTCCCGTATTAGGCGGAATTTCCGGTTCTACAAAAACTATATGTAAAGACATTTTCTTCACTCCTTCCCTCATCTATATTACCAAATTTTTTAAAAATTTAAAGGGTTTTTAAAGACAAATTCAGATATTTATGATAAAATCAAAAAATCGAGTCAAAATTCAGATAAAATGCAAATAAATCCGGAGGTTTATAATATGAAGAAACTTAATGTAGGTATTTTAGGACTGGGTACTGTTGGAGGCGGCACCTACGATATTCTCACTAAGAACAAGGAGATTATTGAAAAGAGGACCGGCACGACCATTGAGATAGTAAAAATTCTCGATCTTCGCAAAAGGCCGGGTGTAGATGAGTCTCTCTTTACAGATGACCCTGACGAGGTTCTCAATAATCCTGACGTTGACCTTATAGTGGAGACTCTCGGCGGAATTCAGCCTGCTTCATCTTTCATGCTTCAGGCCATGAAAAATGGAAAGCACGTTGTTACAGCCAACAAGGCTGCCGTGGCTGCCACTTACGAAGAGCTTCAGAAAGCTGCAGCTGAAAATAATGTAAGATTCCTCTTTGAAGCCAGTGTAGGCGGTGGAATTCCCGTTCTGACGGCTATCCAGAACGCCCTTGCAGGAAACAATTTCCTCGAGGTTATGGGTATTGTTAACGGAACCACCAACTACATCCTCACCAAAATGACCGAGGAAGGTGCAGACTATGAAGAAGTTCTCAAGGATGCTCAGGCAAAGGGTTTTGCTGAAGCAGACCCTACAGCTGATGTGGAGGGTATAGATGTGGCTAACAAGCTCTGCATCCTGATTGCCCTTCTCTTTGACAAATACATTGCTCCAAAGGATATCCCTACTACCGGTATTTCCAAAATTACAGGAGCAGATATCGCTGCCGCTGCTGAAGAAGGCTGCAAGATCAAACTGATTGCTCACGCTACTTTAAAGGATGGACAGGTTGTATGCAGTGTGGCACCGGAAAAAATTCCGGATTCTCATCCTCTGGTAGGTGTCAGCAACGAATTTAATGCAGTTTACATTACCGGCGACATGGTTGATGAGGTTATGTTCTACGGCAAAGGCGCTGGTGCCCTTCCTACAGGCAGCGCCATCGTAGGCGACATTATCAGTGTGGCAAAAGAAATATAATACGAGGAGGAAAATAAAATGAGTTTATACAAGCAGTGGGTTGACCTTATGGAAGGTCAGACAGATGAAACCTTTGAAGCTTTCTGGAAAGAATACAGCGAAACAGAAACAAGAATCTACGAGCACATTCTTGCACATAAGGATGAACACCTCAAAGGCAAATACAGCGACCTTGTTGAGCAGTTCAAAGCAGATCCTGTAATCTTCATGGGCTTTCTGGATGGTATCAACACAAGCTTAAAAGAAGCCAACGAGCTTGAAAGTTTCACTGAAGAAACCGAAATCGACCTTGATGTGGACATGGAAAAGCTTTTCTTCAATATGCTCAAGGCTGATGCTGATTATCTCTACACTCTCCCTCAGTGGGACGACGTGCTTTCCGAGGAAAAGAGAATGTCCATCGTAAAGGACTTCAAGCGTTCCAAGACCGTTCACAAGGAAAAGGAACCAGGCAGAAATGACCCGTGCCCTTGCGGTTCAGGCAAGAAGTACAAAAAGTGCTGCGGCGCTAATAAATAAGAAACATCGCCGTCGCATTTCATTTATTTCCATTCGGTGAATTGATTAATGTCGTATGAAATTGATAATTTTCATACGACATTGTTTCTCTTGAGATGAATAAAGACCTGCCCCTTAAAAAACCAAGCCCTATTTAATAAACATTGCATCACCGTAGCTGAAAAATCTGTACTTTTCCTCTACAGCAATCTTGTAAACTCTGAGGATGTCATCTCTGTTGTACAATGCAGATATGAGCATGAGCAGAGTGGATTTAGGAAGATGAAAGTTGGTTATGAGCGCGTCTATGATTTTAAACTCATATCCCGGATATATGAATATGTCCGTGTTTCCATGTCCCGGCTGAACCAGCCAGTGTCCGCTTGCCTCATCATATCTGGCGGCGCTCTCCACGGTCCTTGTAGAAGTTGTTCCCACGGAAACGATTCTGCCGCCTGCCTTGATGGTTTCGTTAATTATCTCAGCAGTTTCTTCCTCTACGAAGTATTCTTCGAAGTGCATGTGATGTTCCTCGATGTTCTCAACCTTTACAGGGCGGAAAGTGCCAATGCCTACATGGAGAGTCACGTAAGCGATTTTAACTCCCTTTTCCTCAGCCTTCTTAAGCAGCTCTTTCGTGAAATGAAGACCTGCAGTCGGTGCTGCCACTGAGCCTTCGTCCCTGCAGTATACCGTCTGGTATCTGTCTCTGTCTTCTTTATTGTTTTCTCTTTCTATATACGGAGGAAGCGGCATCTGACCCAGTTCCTCCAGTCTTTCCAGAAATATTCCGTCGTACTGGAACTCTACAATTCTGGTACCATCATCGCCGTAGTCCTTCACAACTGCGCGGAAAAGTTTGCCTTCCTCGCCCTTCGAGTCTGAATATGAGCCTGAATCTGCTCCTGAACCCGGACCTGCAAATGTTACCGCATCTCCAACCTTAAGACGCTTTCCGGGTCTGACCATGGTCTCCCATGTATCCCCTTCAATTCTCTTGGTAAGAAGAAACTCCACCTTGGCTCCTGTTCCTTCCTTTACGCCGAAAAGCCTTGCAGGCAGGACCTTTGAATTATTCAGGACCAGGCAGTCCCCCGGCCCCAGATATTCTAAAATATCATAAAAATGTTTATGTTCCACCTCTCCGGTGGCTCTGTCCACCACCATAAGTCTGGAACAGTCCCGCTTCTCTGCGGGAGTCTGAGCAATAAGCTCTTTTGGTAATTCATAATCAAAATCGTTAATATGCATAATCTTTAAAATGTAACCTGTCTTTCTTCATCATTATTGTCGTCATCACCTGCATAGGCAAGCCCCATGTGTCTATATCCGTCCTTAGATACCATCCTGCCTTTAGGAGTTCTGTAAAGCAGTCCCGACTGAATAAGATAAGGTTCGTAAACGTCCTCAATGGTAACACGTTCCTCACCTATGGATGCTGCGATGGTGTCTATTCCTACAGGGCCGCCGTTAAAGCGCTGAATTATGGTAGTAAGGATTTCCCTGTCAAGGCGCTCAAGACCCAGCTCGTCCACCCCCAGGGCTGCAAGTCCCTCTCTGGTAATATCTATGTCTATGGAACCATTTCCCTTTACCTGTGAAAAGTCCCTTATTCTCTTGAGCATTCTGTTGGCTACTCTCGGAGTTCCTCTGGATCTCCTGGCCATTTCTCTTACAGACTCTTCATCTATGGTAACTCCCAGAATTCCGGCTGTTCTCTTTATAATCTGTGCAAGCTCATCAGAGGTATACATTTCAAACTTGCCAAGGACACCGAATCTGTCCCTGAGTGGTGCCGAAAGGCTTCCCGCACGGGTAGTGGCACCTATGAGAGTAAATTTAGCCAGATCCAGTCTTATGGACCTGGCCGAAGGACCTTTACCGATTATTATGTCCAGGGCATAATCCTCCATGGCCGAATAAAGCACTTCCTCCACAGAACGGTTAAGCCTGTGTATCTCATCTATGAAAAGAACATCATTGTCATTGAGGTTGGTCAGAATGGCAGCCAGGTCGCCGGCTCTCTCTATGGCAGGACCAGATGTTATCTTGATATCCACTCCCAGCTCGTTGGCGATAATACCTGCCAATGTGGTCTTTCCCAGTCCCGGAGGTCCGTAAAAGAGTACGTGATCCAGAGGTTCTCCCCTCAGACGGGCGGCCTCAATAAAGATTTTAAGATTTTCTTTGACACCCTGCTGGCCTATATAGTCATCAAGATGCTGAGGCCTTAATCCTGCCTCTATTTTGCCCTCTCCTGACTTGGCAGCAGCAGATGTGATTCTTTCGTTTTCCATTTATGATTATACCTTTCTGTTGTCAATCTTAGAAATGTGTGTTGTAAAAATTCCTCCAAACCTTTTATTTTTACAACATCGGGTGTCAGCGGTGCTTGCTCACGTAACGGTTGTCATGTGTATGTTGTAGTGAATCCGGAGAGTATGAACTTTTTACAACGTAATGCTGATTAGCGTTGTAAAAATAGTCGGTTGTCCGAAAAAATTACAACTTTTAGCCATCGTACAGGTCCCATAAACCCATGGAAGCCCTGCAATGTTGTAAAATAGTCGGTTTTCGTAGAATTTCTACAACATGACCTTCTAAAAAATCTGCTTCAGCGCCCGTTTGATGTATTCCTCTCCGGTCAGACCTTCCTCCGGTACCCTGGCCACAGCGGCAAAAGCCTCCGCCTTACTGTAACCCAGGCTTACAAGAGCGTATATTGCCTCTGTTCTGGCATCCTCTGCTCCGGCCGCGCCGGCTCCATCATCAGCCCCCGTCGAAATGCCGGCACCCGGAAAACCACCAGCCGCGGCCTCCGCCGTGCCACCCAGCTTGCCGACCTTATCTTTAAGCTCCAGTATTAATCGTTCCGCGGTCTTTTTGCCTACCCCGTTGGCTTTGCTGATTTCCTTTACATCTTCAAAAAGGATTGCCCTTCTCAGCTCGTCAGCAGACAGTGAACCCATTATGGCCATTGCTCCCTTGGCACCGATACCGCTTACGGTTATAAGCAGACGGAACAGTTCAAGACTTTCTCTGTTATGAAAGCCATAGAGACTGATGTCGTCCTCCTTAACAATCATAGCAGTAAAAACCGTTATCTCCTCTCCTTCACCGTATTTATACAGCGGTGAACCTGCAGGAATATTTATTTCGAATCCTATGCCGGAAGGAGTCTCTACCACTATCCCGCCGGCAAAGGTCATGGCATAATAGCCTCTTATATATTTAATCAAAGTTAAATTCCCTCCTTGATGCGAAGCTGACGTCTTCCGCCTGATCCGGCGCAGTGGCCGTGGCAGATGGCTGCCGCCAGAGCATCGGCCGTGTCATCGGGCTTAGGCACTTTCTCCAGATTGAGAATGGCCTTGACCATGGACTGGACCTGTTTTTTATCTGCTCTGCCGTAGCCCACCAGAGCCTGCTTTATCTGCAGCGGTGTGTATTCGCTTATCTTAAGCCCTTTTTTGGCACAGGCAAGCACTGCCACACCGCGAGCCTCACCTACCAGTATGGCAGTCTTGGCGTTATTATTAAAGAAAAGTTCTTCTATGGATGCCTCTTCGGGCTCATATTCCTCAATTATTTCAGTAAGTCTGTCGTAAAGCACCTGAAGTCTGGCCGGCATTTCCATACCTGCATCCGTCAGTATGGAACCGTAATCAACTACAGAAAATCGGTTACCTTTCATGTCAAGAATTCCATATCCAAGTATGGCATATCCGGGGTCGATTCCCAAAATTCGCATTTCACTTCTCCCTTTTTTCTTCGTAAATTGTAACACACAAACATTTGTTTGTCCAGATTTCTGTTGAAAAAATCCATTATTTGTGATAAAATCATAACAAAATTATTCCGCAAACTTTGTAAATATATAGTCTCTTTGTTTCTGGAGGTATGTATGAGGTATTCAAGACAGAATAAGATTATAGAAATTATATCAAATAATGAAGTGGACACTCAGGAGAAGCTGGCAGCTATGCTCAGAGAAAGCGGTTTTGAGGTTACTCAGGCTACCATATCCCGTGATATCAAGGAACTTCAGCTGGTGAAGACGCTTTCCTCTTCCGGAAAGTACAAATACGCAGTGAGCAGTTCCAAGGATCTCCCTGTGTCGGACAGATTTGTCAAAATCTTCAGACAGACTGTTACATCTGTAGATCATTCAGGAAATATTATTATAATCAAAACCCTTTCAGGCTGTGCCAATGCAGCAGGTGAAGCCATCGACACCAGCAATATGCCTCATATCAAAGGCTCTCTGGCCGGTGATAATACTCTCCTTCTCATAGCAGATGATCCTGAAAACGTACCTGCAATCATCGAAGAGTTCAACAACATGCTTTATACGAGGACAAAGAATGATTAATCATATAAGCATAAAGAATTTTGCTATAATTGAAAACACCGAAGTCGATTTTGAGGACGGCCTTAACATTATTACCGGCGAGACAGGCGCCGGTAAATCTATTGTTATAGAAGCTGTCAGTCTGGCTTTGGGAAGCCGTGCTGATACTTCATCTGTAAGAACCGGCGCAGATAAAGCTGTGGTCCAGCTTGCAGGAGAGCTTGACGGCGAAGAAATCATCATCACCAGGGAGGTTTCCGCTTCGGGAAAGAATCTATGCCGTCTCAACGGTGAAATTGTCACGCTGGCACGTTTAAACGAAGTATGCAGAAGGCTTGCAGACATTCACGGCCAGTATGACAATCAATCCCTGCTTAATCCTGATTATCATATGGTGCTGGTAGATTCCTACCATAAGGAGGAAACAGGCCCCGCCCGTGAAGTGGTTTCTGAAAAATTTGACGCTTTCAACCGATGCCGCAGCCAGCTTGCCTCTCTTCTTTCTCTGGAAAAGGAAAATGCCCGCAAAAAGGATTTTTATAAATTTGAGCTTGATGAAATAGAGGCAGCAAATCTCAGAATCGGCGAAGATACAGAACTTGAGGAGAGAATTTCTCTACTTCAGAACAGCGAAAAAATCTTTGAAAGCATAGAAAAATCCTATGCTCTGCTTAATGAGGCCAGCCCTTCTCTCATAGATGGGGCTGGCGCATGCCACAGAGCAATCGATGAAATCGCCTCTTATTCCCGCGAACTGGAGGGTATTTCCGGAGACCTGGGAGACATCTATTATCGGCTTCAGGACATTAGCCGCAGTCTGGGAGAGATGCGCGAAAACATATCCTTCTCACCTGCGGAGCTGGACAGCCTGATTTCCCGTCTCAATCAGATTGACAATCTAAAAAAGAAATATGGTTCTTCCATAGAAGATATTCTGGCATACAGAGACGATATCAAATCAAAACTAGATAAGATAGATAACTTTGACGATGAAAAGCACCGTCTTGAGAAGCAGCTTATCGCTGCAAGGAATGAGCTGATGGCTGCCTGCAGCGTTCTCACAGAATTGAGAAAGAAAATCGCCGCAGAGCTTGAGACCAAAATTCTAGCTGAGCTTTCTGACCTGAACTTTAAGGATGCCCGGATGGAAATCACCGTGGAACCCCTTTCTGCCCCTACAGAAGAAGGCATGGACAAGGTTGAGATTCTCATCTCCGCCAACAGGGGCGAGCCTCTGAAGCCGCTCTATAAGATTGCATCCGGCGGTGAAATGTCCCGAATCATGCTTGCTTTTAAGAACATCATAAGCTCATCGGATATGATTCCGACTCTTATTTTCGATGAAATTGATAACGGAATCAGCGGAATCACAGCCAGTATAGTAGCAAAAAAACTTGGGGAAATCTCCCGCCAGCATCAGATTATATGCATTACCCACCTTCCGCAGATTGCAGCCGCAGGCGACAGTAATTACAGAATTTATAAGGAAACCGACGGCGAAAAGACTTTTACACGAGTTGAAAAGCTTGCTGAAGATGAAAAGGTTTCTGAAGTTGCAAGGCTTCTGGGCGGTACAACCATTACGAATACCACCCTTCAAAGTGCCCGTGAGCTAATCGCAGGTAGCAGGAATTAGTTAAATAACATTTATACTGTTTAAGAAAGGCAGAACCTGAAACAAGTCCTGCCTTTTTATTATGCGTTATTTACTTTTCTTCATAGTCCTGTCTCATATCCAGATTCCATGATTTGAGGTCTGTATGCAGCAGCTCGTGAGCTCTGTGTGACAGAGGCTTGTCCAGATACTCGCTGTAAGTCAGCTTAACTGCCGGATTTTCATGTGAAAATCTTATGTCACTATGCTTATCCAGACCGTAAAGCTTCTTTGCACGCTCGCCGGCAAGTTCCTCGCCGTCTCTGAACGGCTGACCGCCGCCACCTACGCAGCCTCCCGGACATGCCATGATTTCAACAAAGTCGTAAGCCACCTCACCCTTTCTTACGGCCTCAACCAGCTTTCTGGCATTGCCCAGACCGCTGGCAACCGCCACTTTAAGCTGTGTACCTGCAAGATCAAAGGTAGCTTCCTTCCATCCGTCCATACCCCTTACATTCTTAAATGCATCCGGATCAGGATTTTCACCGGTTACAAGGTAATAGGCGCTTCTGAGGGCTGCTTCCATTACACCGCCGGTGGTTCCGAAGATAACTGCAGCTCCGGATCCTTCTCCAAAGATATCGTCAAACGGCATATCTATAAGGTCCTGAGGCTTGATGCTGTCGCTTCTGATAAATCTGTCCAATTCTCTGGTGGTGAGAACCAGATCAACATCGCTTCCATGACCTGAGTCATTTACCTCTTTCACGCTTCTTTCATATTTTTTAGCTGTACAAGGCATTATGGAAATCGAATATATCTTTTCAGGATCAACACCCAGCTTCTGAGCTATATAGGTTTTTGACAGTGCACCGAACATCTGCTGAGGTGACTTTGCTGTAGAAAGATCGTCCACCATATCAGGATACTGAGTCTTCATGAATCTCACCCATCCCGGGCAGCATGATGTGTACATAGGCCATGTGAACCTGTTTCTGTTAGCCAGTCTTGAAAGGAATTCGCTCCCTTCCTCCATGATAGTCATATCTGCACCGTAGTTTGTATCGAAAACATAATCGATACCTATCTTTTTAAGTGCACAGACAAGCTTGCCCATAGTGGCGTCTTTGTCTTTAAGCCCTATCTGCTCACCCCAGGCGGTCCTTACCGCAGGAGCAATCTGAACGACTGTAATCTTATCAGGATCCTCCAGAGCATCGTTGAGAGGGATTCTGTCATCTCTTTCTCTGAGGGCACCTACCGGGCAGTGGGTGATGCACTGACCGCAAAGTGAACAGTCAATATCACTGATATCATTGTTTTCACGAACACCTATGGATGTTCTGTAGCCGGAACCTATAAGATTCCATACTCCCAGTCCCTGAATCTTTTCGCACACCTGAACGCATCGCATGCATTTCACACACTTGGAGGCGTCTCTAATAAGCGGAAGGTTTATATCCCATCTGGACTTTTCTGCCACATTCTCATAAGATGTCAGAATGATTCCAAGGTCATTGGAAATCTGCTGAAGCGTACAGTTTCCGCTCTTTATACAGCTTGCACAGTTTGCATTATGGTCTGAAAGGATAAGCTCCACATTTATCCTTCTGTACCGGCGTACACGCGGACTGTTAGTCAGTATTTCCATTCCGTCCTGACAGACTGTATTGCAGGCTGTCACCAGCTTTTCCATTCCTTTTATTTCAACAACGCATACCCTGCATGCCCCTATTTCGTTTATTCCTTTAAGAAAGCAAAGGTGTGGAATATGTATACCTACCTTTTCGGCAGCTTCCATAATAGTGGTACCGTTTTTTACAGATACCTCCTGGCCGTTTATCATCAGTTTTACCATTTAGTATCCCTCCCTCCTCTGAAGGAACCGAAGCCGTGGTAGTCACAGCGCAGACATCTTGAAGCCTCCAGCATAGCTTCCTCAAGACTCATGCCCTGTTCAACCTCATCAAAGTCGTTTCCTCTCTGTTTAGCATATCTTTCTTTCATCTCAACTCGTCCGCAAGGCAGATTGTCGTTAGGGTCCGGATCAGGAATTTCAACGTCAACCTGAATCTCATGGTTGAATCCGAGATATGTATCAATATTTGCTGCAGCAACCTTTCCTGCTGCAACGGCATTTATTACTGTAGAAGGACCTGTTACACAGTCGCCACCAGCATATATGCCGCCTACTGTATCAACTACACTGCTTCTTGCAGCCTTGATGTTTCCTCTGAATACAGGGATACCGAACTGTTCAAAAAATCCGATGTCTGTTGCCTGTCCGATAGCAGAAATAATGATATCACATGGTATTTTCTGCTCCGGCTCGGAAGAGTCAACAGGTCTCGGTCTTCCTGAAGCGTCTGCCTGACCTGCAATCTGAGGTTTAACCCAGAGGGCCTTGACTTCACCATGCTTATCGGTCTCGATTCTTGCAGGGGCTTTGAGCTG
Source organism: Bacillota bacterium (assembly GCA_022787405.1). Classification (GTDB taxonomy): domain Bacteria; phylum Bacillota; class Clostridia; order Peptostreptococcales; family Anaerovoracaceae; genus SUG1106. The sequence goes on along the minus strand of JALFXR010000168.1, from coordinate 1,253 downwards.
AAGCAGGTCACAGCCTTCTGCAATGGCTCCGCCGATTTCATCAGGAAGGGCTGTCATGTCGTCTCTTCTTCTTCTGTAAACGATGCTTACATCAGTAGCTCCGAGCCTCTTGGCTGTCCTGGCTACGTCCATGGCAACATTGCCTCCGCCGATTACAACTACTGATTTGCCTGCGAAGTCAGGCATTGCATCGTCGCCGATTCCTCTGAGCATTTCCACCGCCGGGATAACGCCCTTGGCATATTCACCCGGTATTCCGATGCTCTTGGCATTATGAGAACCAATGGAAATATATATAGCGTCGTAGTTATCTCTGATTTCAGCCATTGCTTCCGGAGATGAAATGTCATAGTCACACTTTGCTTCAACTCCGGTGGAAAGGATTGCGTCAATATCCCACTGCAGTCTTTCTCTAGGAAGTCTGTAGCTTGGAATTCCGTAACGAAGCATTCCGCCCAGCTGAGCTCTCTTTTCAAACACGGTTACCTTATGCCCCATTATCGAAAGGAAATAAGCGGCAGAAAGCCCGGAAGGTCCTCCTCCAATAACAGCTATTTTCTTTCCTGTGTCGTCCATCTTTTCCGGAACCGGCACATCGCCGCAATTATCCACAGCAAAACGTTTAAGACCTCTGATGTTGATAGGGGCATCAATGAGGTTTCTTCTGCATCTGGCTTCACAAGGATGTTCGCATATAAGGGCGCAGACCGTTGGGAAAGGATTGTCCTTTCTGATAAGTCTTACTGCATCAGCATATCTTCCTGCCTTTACAAGCGAAGTGTAGCCTGGTACGTCAACTCCTGCCGGGCACATGGCAACGCAAGGAACTGCCTGAATGTTCGACCTGATATGTTCTGCGCAGGTTCTGTTTTTAATGTGGGATTCAAAATCCTCTCTGTATCCTCTTACACCTCTGAGAACCATATTGGCCGCTTCCGTACCTATGGCGCAGTCTGCCATGGCGCTGATGGCCTCCGCAGTTCTCTCCAGAAGTTTAATGGACTCCATGTCCTTTTCTCCGTCAATATCAAGGATATTATCGATGATATGCTGCAGCTGTCCCAGGCCTACACGGCAAGGTACACATTTTCCGCAGCTCTGTGAGTGGCAGAGTCTGAGGAAGGACGCTGTCAGGTCCACAGGACATTGTCCCGGTGGGCTTGCGATGATTCGTCTTTCAAGGTCTTTGTACAGACCTTCTACTGTCTTTTGAGCGGTATCACGCGATTTAATATATAATCTGTTCACCTTTC
>JALFXR010000251.1 GCA_022787405.1 Bacillota bacterium | reverse complement strand
TTTACTCTCTGGGAATTGTCGCCAAGGTACGCGCCTTCGCCAAGGAAAACGACATTCTGGTCAGGTATGAGGAACTGCGCCAGCAGATTCGTCAACGTTCAGAGGAAAACAAAGAAAAGCTTCACTGGTTTCTCAGATTTGCTTCCGGTGAACAGCTGAGGGACCACCTGGAGCGATATCTGGAGTTGCAGGATGCCTTCGGACCTGATAAGATAAACGAAATACGTGATAAGATTAAGAGACAGTTATAGCAGGGCATAATCATGGCCATAAGCAGATCAATGCAGGCTATGCTTATACTTATGATGGTAGGTCTGCTTATCGGTTCATGGATACCGGGCGGTGTAATTCCGTCACTTATCTATTACGGACTTATGGTACTTAATCCTACTATTTTCCTGTTTGCAGGATGTCTGCTCTGCTGCATAGTTTCACTGGCTACAGGGACTTCATGGGGAACTGCGGGAACCATAGGTGTAGCTCTCATTGGAGTAGGTATGGGGTTGGGAATTGACCCGGCTATGACTGCAGGTGCTATCGTATCAGGAGCATACTTCGGAGATAAGATGTCACCGCTTTCGGACACAACTAATCTGGCTCCTGCTGTAGCCGGTTCAACTTTATTTGACCACATCAGACATATGTGCTGGACTACAGGTCCGTCTCTTGCTATCGCTCTGATTGTATATCTGGTACTTGGTCTTAAAGCCGGAGGAGATGCAGATATGTCATATGTGACAGCTCTTATGACAGATATTAAATCCGAATTCGGTATCAGCATATTATATCTGCTGCCGCCTGTATTCGTAATAGCCTGTGTAGCTTTAAAGCTGCCGGCACTTCCTTCACTTATCGGAGGCGTACTTATGGGCGTTATATGCATGGCTTTCCAGGGAATCGTAAGTCCGAAGGCGTGGATGCTTACACTGAACTACGGCTTTGAATCGACTAACGCAAACCCTGACCTGGTAGAACTTCTGTCTGGAGGCGGTATGCAGAACATGATGTGGACTATTTCACTAATCATGTGCGCTATGGTATTTGGCGGAATTGTTGACTGCACAGGAATCATGGCAACATTTGCGAGGGTGCTTCTTAAGCTGGCAAAAGGTACCAGAGGAGGCCTTGTATTCATGACTATCTTCTCATGTATTTTTGTAAATGCAGTATGCTGTGACCAGTACCTGGCTATCATTCTTCCGGGCAGAATGTATAAGGAAGCTTTTGAGGATATGAGACTAAAGCCAAAGAACCTTTCCAGATGTCTGGAAGATGCGGGAACTATTACATCCCAGTTCTTCCCTTGGAATACCTGCGGTGCTACTATGAGAACTTTCCTTGGGGTAAATCAGTGGGGAACGGGGGGATATGGACCATATGCAATCCTGAACTGGTGTAACCCTATAGTATCCATCATCTATGGCTTTACGGGCATTTCAATGGAAAAGATGACAGAGGAGGAATATGAGAAGGTCCTTAAGGAAAGAGAAGCTGAAAAGAAAGCAGCGCTGGAAGCTCTGAGCGCATAAGGAAAGCGTTAAAGAACCGGTTTTTGCCGGTTCTTTGGCAAGTTTCGACATTAATCGCCTATCTGGAAGTATATATTAATAAAATAGAAAATTTACAGAAAGGGTGCGGGTGGTAATAATGAATGAATGATTGGTTTTAGGCAGCGCGGTTTTGCTTCCCGCAGCAATTTTTTTAAACCTGATTACCCTGGCCAAATTGAGGAAAATAGAGTGCCTCTTAAATAATATCGTACCCGCATCAAAGTCCTGGGACGTTCTGTATGAGGAAAGATTAAATCAGCTTTCACAGCAGTTCGGCCTGAGCGACAAAGAAAGAGAAATCGCCCGCCAGCTTTATGAGGGGAAAAACAACTATGAGATTGCCCAGGCGCTGTCCGTGGCAGAAAACACTGTCAAGTCACATAACTACAGGCTGTATAAGAAGCTCGGGGTGGATAACAGAGTGCAGGCAGTGAATCTTATCAGGGAAGGAATTAATCATCGCACATAGCAATGAGGTATAAAATAAAACCGGAGAACAGCCTTCTCCGGTTTTTGAGTCGTGTGATTTTTTTATTTTTCCATTGCTCTGTATCTGATGATTCTGGCTCCGTTCTCCCCTGAGAAGAGAAGTGAAGGTACATTTCGGGAAGTGACATCGACCAGCACATATGAGATACCGTCGGAGCGGCGTGAAGCCATAACCTTGGATACCTGGACATCGGCAGCAGAAAGCATCTTTAGAATTTCTGCCGCAGGATCGGCCATGTCCTTTACTATGAAAGAGAGCCTGATTCCATTTTCAAGAGGACCCATATCCAGCTTAGGGAAGTTTACTGAATTGATGATGTTTCCGTTTTCAAAATAATTGCGGATTTCATCGGCAGCCATAGCTGCACAGTTGTCCTCCGCCTCTTCAGTTGAAGCGCCCAGATGAGGAATGAGAACTACATTCTTTCTTCCGACAAGGTTATCGTTAGGAAAGTCAGTTACATACTGGGAAACCTTGCCCGTTTCCAGAGCAGCAGCAAGGTCCATGTCCTTTACCAGCTTATCTCTGGAGAAGTTGAGGAGAACAGCGCCGTCCTTCATTGCAGCAAAGAGCTGGCTGTCTACCATACCCTTGGTAGTATCGTTTGCCGGCAGATGAAGAGTGACATAATCACAGATGCCAAGCATCTCTTCAAGGTCTGTGTAAACGCTTATACCTTC
>JALFXR010000128.1 GCA_022787405.1 Bacillota bacterium | reverse complement strand
CGGATTCGTGGGAGCTTCAGCTACACCGGGAGGAACAGGTGCTATAAGGAATGCCGTAGCAAACTATACGGACATAGGTGACAGTATCCTCATAGCTGACTGGTACTGGGCGCCATATAATACCATCGCAGCGGAACAGGGAAGAAAAGCTGAAACCTTTACTTTCTTCAACAGTGATAGAAAGTTTAATTACGAGAGTCTGATGGAGCATGCATGCGGACTGGCTGAGAAACAGGAACGACTTCTGATTATATTAAATACTCCTGCCCACAATCCTACAGGATATTCTCTGACAGCAGAAGACTGGCAGAATGTGAAGGCAGTACTGGAAAAGATTCCTGCCGAAAAAAAGGTAACGCTTCTTGTGGATTCGGCATACATTGATTTTGCAGGCGATGAGGATGAATGCAGAAGTTTTCTGCCTGTGCTGGAGGAACTGCCTGAGAACGTGCTTCCGCTTATATCTCACAGTCTGTCCAAGGCATACACCTTATACGGAATGAGATGCGGCGCTTTAATCTGTATGGCTAAGACAAAGGCAATCGCAGAGGAATTTAAGCGTGTATGCGAGTTCTCATCCAGAGCTTCATGGTCTAATTGCGCCAGAGCGCCACAGGTGATTCTGTCAAAGATATACGAAGATCCTGAGCTTAAGGCCAGAGTTTTTGAAGAAAGACGAGCCTGCAGGGAGATGCTTCTCAGAAGGGGAAGAGCTTTCGAGAAGGCGGCGGCAGAATGCGGTCTTGAGATAGTACCTTTTGATGCAGGATTTTTCGCTTCAATTCCGTGCCCGAATCCGGATGAAGTTTCAGACAGACTGGAGAAGGAAGGCGTATTTATGATTCCGCTGGCTAAAGGTCTGCGGGTTTCTATAGCCTCCGTATCTGAAGAAGTTTGCCGCATGCTTCCGGCAAAGGTTAAGGCTGCCATGAAATAGTCGGACGAAAAAATAAATGTATTGACATATAATTACAACCATGTTAAAATGTACATGCAAAGGGAAATTTGGAAAGGAGAAAAATGCCAAGACAAATTAACAGAACCCAGGACATTACATTTAACATTACACGTCACTTCGGGGTGCTGGATACATCCCAGTCAGGATGGACCAAAGAGGTCAATCTGGTGGAATGGAACGGCAAACCGGAGAAACTGGACATTCGTGAATGGGATCCTGAGCACGAGCACATGAGCAGAGGGGTAACCCTTCGTAAAAATGAGACTTTGACTCTGCTGGACATACTTTACCGCAATTTCGGTGAAGAACTTACAAGCAGCAGAAGTTTCAGCAGCCGGCCTGAGGTCAGAGTGCAGCAGCCGTATCCTCAGATGTCTCAGCCGCAGGCCGAAGAGACGGTCTGTGAGGATAAAAAGGAAAGTGATGAAGGCCAGGAGTGTGCAGGATGTGATCCGTGCGGGCCATGTTTATCCGATGAAGATGACACAGAATCATTGGAGCAATTCTAAATTTCTGATTAAAAAAAGACACCGGTTTCAGCAGAAGTCGGTGTCTTCTCTTGTAGTATGACGGAAAATTAAAACTTTTAAACATGCTGCCGGTTATCTCTAAACAGGAATGTAATGGCATATAGTGCCGACAGGCCCACGACTGCATAGATGATTCGCGATATAATCACAAGTCCACCGCCGAAAACAGCAGACACCAGATTATAATTAAAGAAGCCTACAAGGCCCCAGTTAATTCCGCCGATAATCAGAAGAATGAGAATTAACTTTTTCAAAGCAATCACTCCTTTCGTAAGATATTTTGTCCCAAAATGTTTTTTTTATGACTGATTTATGGTATAATATCAACAGGTGTAGCCTTAAAACGGGGGACAGATTTTAATTTACAGATTTGGGGGAATTTTTTGTGAAAATTCAGTTAAAAAAAGAATTAAGAGGACAATTTGAGGAAATAAATGTTCCTAAGGGTGTGACCATTGAGGGCATATACAGAGAAGTGAAAGATGAACTGACCTATACGATTCTGGCAGCGAGAGTAAATAATAAAATTGAACGCCTCGATCACCACATTAATAAGGAATGCAGGGTGGAACTCCTTGATATGCGTACTCAGGAGGCAAACCTTATATATCAGAACAGTCTTTGCCTGATTTACCTTAAGGCTATAGATGACGTGCTCGGCAATGTTGAAGTGGACATCGAGAATTCTCTTAACAAAGGCCTTTACACTGAAATAAAGTCCCAGACTCCGGTGACGGCTAAAGATGTCAGGAAAATTCAGAGAAGAATGAGAGAAATCGTAAGCGAAGATATGCCGTTTATCAGGGAAAAGCTGACTAAAGAGGAAGCGGAAAAGATATTTATTGAAACCGGCTGCCCGGAGAAAGTGGAGCTGCTTTGCGAAAATCAGTACCTGCGCAAAATTCCTTTTTATTCTCTGGGAGGCTACAGAGACTTTTTCTATGGACTTATGGTACCTTCTGCCGGATATATTCAGCATTTTGAGCTGATGAAATACAGACGTGGCGTGCTGCTTCGTTTTCCTCATCCGTCAAAGCCGGATGTTATCCCTGAGTTTGTAGACGAGAAAATGCTTTACAAGACCTTCGGTGAGCAGAGCCGATGGGGCAAGCTTATGGGAATCGACTATGTTTCAGATCTCAATAAGAAAATAGAAGAAGGTAAATTTAAGGAACTCATTCAGCTCAGTGAGGCTCTCCATGAGCACAGAATTGTGGAAATCGCTGATATGATAAAGAAGCAGAAAAAGAGAATTATTCTTATAGCAGGACCTTCATCCTCCGGCAAGACAACCTTTGCACAGAGATTGTGCATACAGCTGCGCGTCAACGGGCTGCAGCCTCTTTACATGGGTACAGATGACTACTTTGTGGAGAGGGAAGACACTCCTGTGGACGAGTTCGGAGAAAAAAATTACGAAGACCTGGATGCTGTCGATATCCATCTTTTCAATCAGAATATAAATGACTTGCTTGCAGGCAAGGAGGTTGATATGCCTACCTTTAACTTCCTCACAGGTCACAAGGAATTCGGCAAAAGGCTGACTTCAATCAAAAGCGGTCAGCCCATAGTCATAGAAGGCATACATGCACTCAACGAGGAACTGACACGTGAGCTGCCTCACGATGAAAAGTTTAAAATATATATAAGTCCATTGACTCAGCTTAACATTGATAGCCACAACCGTGTTGTAACTACTGATCACAGAATGCTGAGGCGTATGGTACGTGATTACAAATACAGAGGCCACAGCGCACAGAGCACTATTGCAAGCTGGCCTAAGGTCCGGGCGGGAGAGGATAAAAATATTTTCCCATACAGTAATGAGGCAGATGTACTTTTTAACTCGGTACATCTTTATGAGATATGCGTTCTTAAGAAATACGCAAAGCCTCTGCTTGAGGCAATTACACCTGAGGAACCGGAATACAGCGATGCTGTACGCATGCTTAACTTCCTGCGTTTCTTTAAAACTGTAGATGACGATTCCGCCATAGTGAATAACTCCATTCTCAGGGAGTTTATAGGAGGAAGCGTTTTTGTAGATTAGATTTGCAGGCGGAAAGAGGTAAAGATGGCAAAAATAACAGTTGTGGGCGGCATAAATATAGACATTGAGGGCAGCCCTTTTGAAAAACTGAAATATCATGACTCAAATCCGGGCAGAATCAATCTGGCCTTCGGAGGAGTCGGGAGAAACATTGCTGAAAATGCGGCAAGGCTGGGCGGCGATGTGGCCATGGTATCCGTTATAGGCGACGACCAGATGGGAAAAGCCGCAAAAATGGAGCTTGAGGACCTGGGCGTGGATACGTCGTGTATACGGACTCTGCAGGGACGTAATTCGGCTATGTATCTTTCCATTCTCGATGACAGGAAGGACATGGAACTGGCCCTCTGTGACATGGACATTATAGAGGCAATTACGCCTGCGTTTCTGGAAGATTACAGAGATTTTATAGCCGGATCCGGTATAATCGCTCTTGACGGAAACCTGAGTGAGGAACTGCTGTGCTGCTGTGTTGAAATGTTCAGAGGAATTCCTGTTTTCTTCGACCCTGTGTCCAGCGCCAAAGCCGTAAAGGCAAGGAACTGCCTAGGTGGGTTTGACAGCATCAAACCAAATATCATTGAGGCAGAAATCCTTACGGGGATTACCATTGACGGTGATGAAGATGTTAGAAGAGCGGCTGACAGGCTGCTGGAAAAGGGCGTTAAGAGAGTATTTATAACACTTAACCGGGACGGCGTGTACTACAGAGATTCAGAGAGCGAAGGCTTTATAAGGCCTGCAGATAATCTGAAAATTGTCAGCGCCACGGGAGCCGGAGACAGTTTCTCGGCAACAATACTGCTGGGTAGCGTCCAACAGAGAAAAACAGATGAAATTGCCCGTATGGGCATGGCGGCGGCATCAATAGCCATGGAATCAGGTGGTGCCGTAAACAGAGAAATGAATTTAAAGGAGCTATTAAGGAGGATAAATAAAAATGTATAGGAATTATATGGATATTAAACCTGAGGTAGAAAAGGCACTAGAGGAAGGGACCCCAGTTGTTGCGCTGGAATCCACGATTATTTCTCACGGAATGCCTTATCCTAAAAATGTTGAAACAGCTCTCGCCGTTGAAGATGTAATCAGAAAGAACGGCGCTGTTCCGGCTACTATTGCGATTATCGGAGGAAGAATCAAAATCGGTCTTACGGCCGATGAGATAGAATATATGGCTAAGGCTGACAATGTTCTTAAGGTGAGCAGAAGAGATTTTCCACTTGTGATATCACAGAAGCTGGATGGTGCTACCACAGTTGCAGGCACTATGATTGCGGCCAATATGGCGGGCATAAAGGTATTCGTTACAGGCGGCATAGGCGGGGTACACAGAGGTGCTGGTGAGAGCTTCGATATATCCGCAGACCTTGAGGAGCTTAAGATGACAGACGTTGCAGTGGTATGTGCAGGTGTGAAATCAATTCTTGATATAGGCGCCACACTTGAATATCTCGAAACGGCAGGAGTACCTGTCATTACCTACGGAACGGATGTGTTCCCTGCGTTTTACAGCAGAGAGAGCGGATTCACCAGTGAGTGCAGAATTGATGATACTGCGAAGATTGCTGATCTCATCAGGACAAAGGAACAGCTGGGACTTCGCGGCGGTATACTTATCGCATGTCCTGTTCCTGCTGAAGATGAGATTCCGTTTGATAAGATGGATGTTGTGATTAAGCAGGCTCTTGAGGAATGCGAGGAAAAAGGTATAAAGGGCAAGCGAATTACTCCTTTCCTTCTGAGCAGAGTAAAGGATCTTACAGAGGGCAGCAGCCTTGAGGCAAATATAAAGCTGGTATTGAATAATGCGGATATCGGAGCCAAGATTGCAGCTGATATTTAAAATAATCTTCCGGCGATGATGCCGAGTCTAAAGAAGGATGGAGAAAAGATTATGAAAAAGAAGAGCAGAATTCTGGCGGCTGTCCTGACGGTCTGCCTTGTGACAGTGATGATGCCTGTAATTTCATTTGCGGCAGAGACTGCGGGATCCTCCGGCCTCAGCGATGATATCGTAGTGCTATATTCCAGCGATATAAACGGCGGTGTTGATGCAAACATAGGCCTGGCAGGAATGACGGCCTATGCCAACGAGATGAAAACCAGAAACAAATATGTTGAACTGGTTGATTTAGGGAATGCTGTAAGCGGCAGTGTACTGGCCTCCACATCCAAGGGGGAATACGTTGCAGAGGCTTTAAATGCAGCAGGCTACAGCTTTGCGGTTCCGGGGGCCGGTGAATTCAGCTATGGAGTGCTGAATCTTGTCAGCAGCCTGGCAAAGACTGCGGACTATCAGTATCTCAGCTGCAATTTTACCTTCACAGCTACAGGTCAGACTGTTTTAAAACCATATAAAATCGTTTCCTATGGGGATACGAAGGTAGCTTACGTTGGAATCAGCGACCCGGACATTCTCGCCGAGTATGAATCATATTTTAAAAACAGCGACGGCACCTATGCATATTCATTTGCTGACGGAAACGGCGGCAATGATCTTTATGATGCGGTTCAGTCTGCTATTGACAAGGCCAGAGAGGAAGGGGCTCAGTACATTATTGCCCTTGGGAGTCTGCGTGATTCTCAGGATCCTGCTTATACTGCCAAAAGTATTATTGAGAATACTAGCGGCATCAGTGCTTTCATAAACAGTAATTCGGGGAAAGCCATTTCCGGAGAGCAGGTCAAGACAAAAGACGGCATGTATGCCCTTCTGACAGCACCCGGAGAGGGAACAAAAAGTATAGGTGTGCTTACTCTTTCTGCAGCTGGAAAGACCGTATCGTCTCAGCTTGTTAATTCATATAAATTGAAAGATATTAAAGCCAAAGATGCTATTGATGCACTCACAAAGGAATACAGCGGGAATCTCAACGAGGCATTCGCAACTACCAGCAGCAGACTTGCGGCTACCAACGGAAGCGGTGTCAGAATTGTTGAAAGTACTGAGACTAATCTGGGTGATCTTGCAGCAGATGCTTACAGGGCTGTTACAGGTGCTGATATTGCTTTTGTGGAAGCTTCGGAGATAAAGGCTGATATTGCTGTGGGAGGAATGAGCTATAACGATGTTATAAGGGCAATTCCGGGGAACAGGAATATCAGTGTGGTTAAAATCAGTGGTTTTGATCTGATGGATGCTCTGGAAATGTCAGCAAGGCTCTATCCTAACAGAAACAGCGGATTCCTGCAGGTATCGGGAGTCACCTTTGATATTCAGGAGACTGTGATTCCGTCGGTGACAGTGGATGGCCTGGGTAATTTTGTGAGTGTTGACGATGACTACAGAGTAACCAATGTAATGGTAAACGGCAAAGAACTCGACCTCATGGGTACATACACAGTGGCAGGCACCAACGATCTGCTGGACGGAAAGACCGGATATACGATGTTTAAAAACGGGCCGCTGACCAAGGTCAACGCAGCAGTGGACAATCAGGCGGTTATAACTTATATTCTGAATAATCTTAAGGGCTCGGTAGGCGGTGCCTACAGCAAGTCTCAGGTGAGAATAGATTCCATCAAGCTGGCGCGCCAGAGTGAAATAGATTCTCTGGTGGAAAAAAAGGCAGAAGAAAAGATTAAGGATTACAAGGAACAGCTGGCAGCTCTTCAGAAGCAGGTTGATGCTCAGGAGCAGATTATTGCTGTCAAATCCCTCTCTATAGACGCATCATCGAAATTCAGCAAATCCAGTTCCGGCAAGCGTTCCATCAAGGTAAGCTGGAAAACATCTACTGATGTAAGCGGCATAAAGTATCAGGTATACCGTTCGACGAAGAAAACCAGC
>JALFXR010000083.1 GCA_022787405.1 Bacillota bacterium | reverse complement strand
ATGGTAAGCCATGGGGATGGTGAGGCCATCTGACAAAGCAGACTTATCGACAATTTTTTCGAAGATCAGTTTCTCTGCCATATGGATCACCTCGTCATACTGAAGCATTACAAATCAAAGATAATATTGGGATTCTCTTTGCGGCAGTCACGCTTTACTTTCTCTGGAATAACACCAAGGAAATAGTCCTCCAAAAGATCCCAAATCTCCTCGCTCGAGAAATTGCCCTCATAAATGTAAGTTAGCATCTTAACTGAAATCAAGTGACGAATGCTCACAGCATCGAGTAGCCGATTCTGATACCGCCCTGGCCTGTTCAGTATTTCTTCAAGGGATCGTGTCTGGTTGATATAGATATAGAGCTGGCTATTGGCTCCGCCAATCATGTTGAAAGAAAGGACGTCCAAAGCTTCCAAAATACCGAGAACAGTGCTCGTCTCTTTTAGGAGAGTGCCGCCATCATTAATCAGGTATAGCTTTCCTTCGCGTGTTTCCTTTACAATTGTTCTATATATTTTTCCCACCCACGTAAGATACGAATTTACGGCAACGTTGAAGAGATATTTGGTCTTTCCCTCGTTGGTTGCCATCTCCTTTACAATTGTCGAAGAGCCACGGCTATAGTTCCGCCTATAGGCATCCATTGAAGCAATAATCACTTCACAGATGGCACGTGCTTTGTATTTGGTCATATCGCAGCCATCTGAGATGGCTTGTGTCATATCATCGATTGAAACATATACCTGTGAAAGAATTACCTTGTTGATAAATGCCTTCAGAGTATTCCAAACGCGTTCAAAAGCGCTGTAGTGATCAGGCGCATATTCAATTGAAACGCATAGCGCTGAGTTCATAGGATATCTGGAAACAAAATCAAATTCCGGGTCCTTGCTATAAAGTAAATACTTGAACTGTGGGAACGAAGATGAAGCGCATTCGGGATTATTCTTCCAAATCATCTCCAGATTGATTTCGCATATATGGAGTTGTGGTTCCAACTCTGACAAGCAATTTGGATACTTTCGAAGGAGCTTTGCCTGAGTTTCTGGCGCTACTTCAAAATATCCAACGGAGAACAAAGGAATTGGCCTAACACTGATCGGAGAGAATCCGTAACGATTCTCAAAATCCTTTTGAATGATCAGTAATGCGGTCTTTACTTTATTGATGCTATTATCGTCTTCTCCTCCAGCAGGTGACTGGAAGATATAGGAGAAGTTTTCGGCATCAAGCAACATGGCATTTCTCCGCCGTGTTTCCAAGCGCCTACTACCATTGGCTAAACTGGATTTGAAAAGTTCATATATCTTTTTGACGACTTCAACCAACTGATACTTCTGAATCATGGAAAGGCCATGCAGTCGATTGATATGCTTGAAATCTCGTGAGTCATATTGATAAACTGCCTCACCGATTATGTCGCTACGGCGTGCAGCGCGTCCGATTTCCTGGACATAATCGCAGACATTCCCAGTAGGAGCAAAATGCGCAACAATCGCAATGTCATTGATGTCAATCCCCATGCCAAAGGCTTTAGTGGCAAGCATCACGAGCTTTTGCCCAGACAGGAATTGCTCATAGCTCTCTGCTTTCTTATCCTTATTAAGTGATCCGTGATAAATTGCTATTTGCGCGGCCTTTTGCTGTGAGATGAAATACTCATAACAGCGGTTAATCAATGCAACCGTCGGGAAGTAGATCAGGGTTTTTTTGCCTGTTATGATAGCACGCTGTATTAGCTTTTCTATGTATGCGAACTTGTCGAGTTCATACTCTGTGCGTGAATTCTTTTCTCTCTGCTTCCGATCGACCATTATGGTGATATCTTTTCTGCGCACATAACCAAGATAGGTAATAGGACTGAGCATATGCAAACTGTTGATTGTTTCAGTATACATATCTTCGATACCATGATATATGGCTGTCGCAGTAAAAGTGGCGACGACAAATGAACGACCTTGCTTCTCCATTTGGTTTCTGCGGAGCTTCTTGATATGATCACCCAGGTACCAATAATCAGGTCGGAATTGTTTCCCCCATGTAGTTACAATGTGTGCTTCATCGATGACGATCATACCGATCGTTCGTTTTCCGATCAGTTGTTCAACATCACTTCTGCTAAGCAGTGTCTCAGGGGAAATGTAAAGAATATGGTATTCACCGTTTGCAACTTTCTCCATGATTTCCTGCTTGACTACAGGGGAAATATCAGAGTTGATGGTTTTCGCAAAAGAATAGTTCTTGACTTCAAGATTCTTGACCTGATCATTCATCAAGCCAATCAACGGTGATATGACTATGGTGAGAAGGTTATATTTTTCAGCAAGATAAATGGCCGGGATCTGGAACATAACCGATTTGCCAGCTCCTGTTGGTGCGGTAACAAACACATCCCGGAAATCTGTCCCACCGCTTTCACACTGCTCAACTTGCTGTACGAGATCAGAAATGATTTTTGATTGGGAAACGGAAACGACCTCTTTCTTGCCATCTTCCAGGCTGGCCATATCATAAACCAGAAGATCGCGGAAAGACGAATAACCCCAATATTTCTGAAGAATTCCTGCAAATTCCGGCTTGACTGTAACGCTCTCAGCAACCTTTGGCGGACGGACAACATAAATGTCCGTCCAATCGGACCAGTATGTAGCAAGGATCTTCAGACGGCTGGTTAATTTGGTCAAATCTCCAGTATAGTTGACTGTTCGAACATATACTTCATCTGGCGCAGCAAACACAGTGCGTACGAGTTCTATATAATCCGCTTCCTCGACCAGATCAACAAAATCCTCTGTAACCGTTGCTTCTGATAGAGCGGTTATAGGCTCATCAAACAAGCTTATGGTAACTACTTTTTCATTCTCCAGGAGCTGATTATCACAATATGCACCGATTACAAACCCGTTATACTCTTTCAGTCCTAAATACAAGCTTATAAATTCCTGAATGTTTCCCACAATATCATCGTCATGACTATGGTCATCAACTTCCATGAAGTGTGTGAGCAATCCAGCTTTTGTCGCTTCAGAATAAAACATATCCAGGGGATACTGGCTCATATATATATTGTTTACGAGAATATATACGGATTTGTACTGCGACAGGACAAAATCGCTCATCAGCAAAAACTCTTCATAGGTTAAGAACCTTCGGTTACTCGTAGTAATACCGAAGAAATATGAGAGCTTGTTGCTGACTGCCTTTTCAAGATCAACCTGATCCGCATGCTCTGGATCGACAACTGCGATAGGAATGCCTTTGAGAACGACAATGCTATTATCTTCTACCTGAAGCGTTTCAAGGCGTTCTTTAATTTGCCGTTTCAGTACTGCTTCGCTCATGTTTGCCCTCCGTTCACTTGATGAAGATATAGTCACTATGCTCCCGAGCAAGCTCCTTAAGATACTTGGCTATTTCGGATGATGGGTCTTTGATTGTAATCACCAATGTGTCAATTGCTCTTGTCCACGGAATCAATATCCAGTTTAGTAGATACTTTTTCTTACGGTCTTCTTCGCTTTCCAGCAGGAGGCTACTACTGCTTGTTGTGGGATCGTATACAGACAGGATTTCTTGGATAAAGACATCCAGGTACAGACAAACCACGGTCCAAGCTTCCAAGCCGCGTGCAGACTCATATTGGAGAACTCGGATCTCATCTCCGATTCCGGCATAATTTGAGCGAACATCTTCGTTCGTTCCATCCCATACCATTATGCCGCGTTTTTCGAACTGTTCTTTTAAGGCGAAGTTATACACTACAGAATCCTCGCCAGACTTGCGAACAAGCCAATGTGGAGTTAGAACGAGCATGTCATAGGGGATGTTTCCTGCCTTTTTTAGTGCGTCCATCTCCTCGCTCAGCATTTTCAGCTCTCCGCCAGGAGTCATCCAAACAATCACCTTGCCACCGGGAAGCTTGTCAGACGCAGTAATCTTTTGCTCAGATGATCCAATCAGGTTCAGATAGTGATTGATGAACTGAACGATATTGCTCTTCTGACGCAGACACCGCTTTAGCTTCACCGGCTTACGCTCTGCGACAACGTTCCAGTCACAGCTGTCAAGTCCACGTACATACTGCTGACCACCATCAGCAACAATGATATGATTAGGGCCAAATATAGCAAGCAAAAGATCACGTTCGTGCTCTGACCAATCTTGTGCCTCATCGACCAAGCAATAATCCCAGTCAAGATAATAATCTTTACCAAGCAATTCCTTCAGCACTGCCGTGCTTGATTCGCCGGCAGACAGATATTCTAGCATTTCAGATAGGTAACGATCCGTGTCTTCCAGGAAGGAATCTCCGGATAGCTTTCCATCATAAAGGCTTTTCGATATCAAGCGCAAGAAGAATGCGTGCATCGTATTGATGGAAACGCACGAATCCTGAAACATGTCAGGTAGATTTGCCAGTGTAAAGAGACGTCTTATATCGGCAACAAGCGCTTTATTGTATGTCAGAATCAGCACTCGAGCATCCATGTCGTCAACCAGGCGAATCGCAGTTTGAATCAAACCAACGGTCTTTCCAGTGCCAGCACGTCCCCTATAGATCATCATTTTGTTCTCATCCGGAGAAGATATACTTTCGGATACAGATGCTCTTGTAATCTGTTCGATACGTTTACGAGTTAGTTCCCCCATGGATTGCTTGGCCTTCAGAAACTGTTGAACAATGAGATCAAAGCGATCAAAGGGGATTCCATTGCTAGAGTCAAAACTATTTGAAACTCGCCCTCCATATTCATAGCGCTTGGGAGGTCTTTGATATACAAGGAGCTGCATGATTTCTCGTGCAGTAACATTGCCACCAAAGACATTGGATAGCATTGTGCCGCCCATGAACTCTGTAAGGGTTCTGACGTCCTTCCCTGTGATTTCAGTAAACCAAATGAGATTTGTTACATATGGAGAGGATTGAATTGTTTGATGGAAAAAGTTGAATACGGCAGTTTTCTGCTTATTTGATTGTGATGTTACCGAATGAGACCTTTCTCGATACCTTACATAGAATTCAGTTCCTTCAACAAAAATTGATGACACATCATGCCGCTTGAGTTCAATAGCAGTGCAGAATGTTTGAATTCTGACTTTGTCTTCGGTGAATCCTTCTACGCCGTCTTGTGTAAACCGGAGGACTTCAGAATAGTTTTGCAATGAGCCAATCATTAGGATATCAATATCCTTAACCTCTTGGCCAAAGACTGTTGCATTGGCATGAAGGGTTATCTGACCTATAGCATTGTCTGGCAATGAATGCTCAAGTAGGCTCTTCAGCCGGAGTGCTCCCTGATACTCATCCGACGCCTGATCTGCACCAATGACAGAGATAATGACGCTCATCTTAATCCTCCCAAAATGCTTTCAAAGTACTAAACTTACTGAGCTTTTTCAGTACTTTAGCTTCGATCTGGCGTATGCGTTCTCTGGTGACATTATAAATGGCACCAACCTCTTCCAGGGTATGAGGACCGTTTCCATCAAGTCCATATCGGAGTCTAATCACATTTGCTTCTCTTTCGGAAAATCGGCGCAACGCTTTTTCGATCATTTCACTTTGCAACTGTGCGAAAACGATTTCCTCTGGAGTTGGTTGGTCCATATCATGCAATAGTTCACCTAATCCAGTGCTACCATCTTCTCCGACAAGCATATTGAGTGAAGTGGTATCCCTGTATCGGGTTCTCAACTCAATACAATGGCGCACCTTTGCCTCAGACCATTCAAGTGCCTCGGCAATCATCCTAATTCGGTCTTCATATTCGATGCCTTTCCGGTCATACTCTGCTTCGAGTCGAGTTACTTTACTAATCGACTCTATGATATGAACAGGCAGTCTAATCGTATAGCCGGTATCAGCAACGTGTCTGGATATTGACTGCTTTATCCAAAATGTGGCATAGGTCGTAAATGCGTTGTTGGAAGTGATGTCGAAATCTCTGGCAGCACGTAACAAACCTATATAGCCGGCTTGTTCCAGATCTTCCATGCTTAAGTCATTTCCATAATACCCATAGTATGCGCTGGCATATTTAATAACTAATAGGCGGTTCTTGATGCATAGTTCCTGTGCAGCCTGACGATTTCCATGCTGAATCAGGTGGCAGAGAATAGCATTGCTTTGTTTTATTGTTCCATTTGCAATTTCTGGCGGTAATACTGACGAAGATCCTGGAGTTGTAAACAAGCTACTAACTTGAGCCCTAATAGCATCCTCATCTATCGCTGATGGCTCTTCATCGGGTATGTCTTCTGCATCTTCGGTATCCAGTTCTAATACTTCTTCATCATTTTCCTGCGCTTTGTGAATGCTAAAATGGACTTGAGCCACTTTGGGTAAAATGCCAACGAATATTTGAGCCACCGGACTATATGCCCTACAATAGTCACAGCACTATTGGAAGGGGCGTTGAAAGGTGGTTACAACCTTGGATGTTTACAA
>JALFXR010000065.1 GCA_022787405.1 Bacillota bacterium | reverse complement strand
TTCAAGCGGGAGAGACTTATATGCGTAATGCGCGTAGGGCTTCAGAGAGAAAAGCAAAGGGGTTAAATGAAGATTTGAGCATATGCCCGTTGTGTGGGGGAATTTTAAAATTGAGAATAGCGAAAAAAGGCAGATGTCCCGGACATAAATTTTATGGATGCGGAAATTATCCGAAATGTAACTTTACAGAAGACTTTTAGATTTATGATGAGGATTAAGGTCAAGTCAGGTGCAGTACCTGTTTTAGACAGGTTGTCCATTTTGCATTTTCCGTGATAATGGATGGTGACGCGCCATCTCCACCATTCATTATCACAAAAAGTGATAAATTACGAAAGACCATGCTCGGGCAAGCTTTACTTGCCAGGCGTGGTCTTTATTCGTTCTGTCGAGGATAGCCTTGAAGGGGTATGTAAGTAGTTTTTCTGAGCTCAAAAGGGGCTCTTTTTTAGGACATCAGAAGTACTTCTAAATTCGTTAAATCGGTTGAATTAAAATGCTTTGCAAGATGACTCTGTATTCGTTAACTCATTGAAAAAAAGAAATAACTAAATTATAATTAAATTAGAAAGAAGGTGAGCATTGTGGCTGAAGATAAGAAAAAGAAATATGTGAGCGATTATGCTCATCTGATGGAAGAGTGGGATTGGGAGAAAAATGGAGAGGCAGGACTTAACCCAGAAATATTATCGCAGGGATGTCATCAAGAAGCTTGGTGGAAATGTTCACATGGACATAGTTGGAATTCTATTATAAGTAACCGGATACGTCTTAATAGAGGATGTCCTTATTGTGCGGGGCAAAGACCAATTGTCGGAGCAACAGATTTATGTACTACGCATCCATCTCTCGCAAAAGAATGGAATTATGCGAAAAATGAGGAACTTTTACCGGAACAGTGTATGGGTGGAAGTCACAAAATCGTTTGGTGGATTTGTTCAGAAGGGCATGAATGGAAAGCACAAATAAAAAGTCGGGCTAATGGTGTGGGGTGTCCGTATTGTGCAAATAAATTAGTTTATCGTGGTTATAATGACTTAGCTACAACGCATCCGGAACTTGCTGCAGAATGGCATCCGACTAAAAATGAAAATCTTACACCACAGGATATAACCTTTGGAAGCGGTAAAAAGGTTTGGTGGCAATGTAAAAATAACCATGAATGGGAGGCTTCTGTAGACAATAGAACTAAGGGACGAGGCTGTCCTGTTTGTTCTTCCAGGCGACGTACTTCATTTCCAGAACAGGCAATCTATTATTATATAAAAAAAGCTTTTCCAGATGCTCAAAATGGCTATAAAGAAATCTTTAATCAAACGTCAATGGAACTTGATATTTATATTCCTACAATAAAGGTAGGTATTGAGTATGACGGAAGACGATACCATTCACAGACCAGTAATAGAATCCGTGATTCGAGAAAGTATAAGATCTGTAGAGAGCAGGGCATCATGCTTATTAGAATAACAGACAATATGCGAGCAGAGATAATTATAAACTGTGATCGTCGAATAGCCATTCCCGAGGCAAACGATTTCTATCTGACTTCAGCCATTTCTCAGTTACTATACAAACTGGGGAAACCTATGAATGTCAATATAGCAAAAGATAGACTTGATAGCCTTAGCTATATATCAACCACGGACGTGTCATTAGAAAGCACTTTCCCTGAAATCGCAAAGGAATGGAATTATGAAAAAAACAAAGAATTGCCGCCATCCATGTTTCACCCAGGATCCAATGAAAAGGTATGGTGGATTTGTTCCGTGTGCGGACAAGAATGGAAAACATCTTTAGCTGAAAGAACCGGGAGAGATAAAACTAATTGCCCGAGATGTGCAAGAATGAAAGGTGCAGAAAAGAGACGTGAAACTCTTATCGAAAGACATGGAAGTGTTGCGGAAGTAGCGCCGCAGTTGGTTGCAGAATGGGATTATGAAAAAAATGATATTACGCCGGAAATTGTTTCAGCAAGTAGTTCTAAAAGAGTGTGGTGGAAGTGCAAAGTGTGTGACTATAATTGGGAAACGACAATTGACCAAAGAGTCTCAAGAAACAGCGGATGCCCGTGTTGCAAGAATCGAGTAGTAGTTGCAGGGAAAAATGATTTGGCAACAACACATCCACATTTATTAGAAGAGTGGAACTATGAAAAGAATACTGTTTTACCTAAAGAAGTAACTGCTGGGTCTGGAAAAAAGGTATGGTGGAAATGCT
The DNA here is from genome assembly GCA_022787405.1 of Bacillota bacterium. Classification (GTDB taxonomy): domain Bacteria; phylum Bacillota; class Clostridia; order Peptostreptococcales; family Anaerovoracaceae; genus SUG1106. The sequence goes on along the minus strand of JALFXR010000065.1, from coordinate 2,032 downwards.
CTGTATGTGGTAATGAATGGAATTCTGTTATACATACAAAAGCAAATGGAAGCGGATGTCCTGTTTGTGCAAAGAAAAAACGTACTCGGAAGATACCCATTGAGACAGAAACTGATGAATAAATTTACTAATGTTAATTAAGGATAAGCCAGGTGCAGTACCTGTTTTGTCAAGGTAATCTATTTTGCTTTTTCCGTGATAATGAATGGTGACGCGCCATCTCCACCATAGACATAAAGAAACAGGCCTTGCACCAAAAGGTTTGCGTTTGCGAGATAAGGGGTCAATTGCAAGGCGAATTGCAAATATAAATAAAACTCATGTTAAGGGTATAAAAAAATCAAAAAAGTAAAAAACAGTACCGCCAATAAGCAAATTGTGATATGGTGTTGTTATCAGAAAGTGCGGAAAGTGAGGAAAGAAGAGATGGTTATCCTCGTTATATCATTTCACTTGATAAGTTCCGCGATCAACAGGAGGGTGTACACCATATAAATGCAATTGACTTGTTTTTGGGGAAAGAAACTATTTAAAAGAATGCTTCCATAAGAATAATGGGATAATACGAGGATATGGTTATCGCTGTAAGAAGCTTAGAACCTTGCACAAACTCAGTACAGACCTTTATAAATCATGCAATGGTATGGATAGGTGACCGTAGAGAAAAAGGAGAGGCCTAGTACCTCTCCTTCATCTTCCTGTCCATATCACGCTTGGCATCGCGCTTGGCGATATCGTCACGCTTGTCGTAATTTTTCTTTCCTCGTGCCACAGCGATCTCCACCTTAGCTCTGCCCTCTTCGTTTATGTACATTTTAAGAGGTACCAGAGTCAGACCTTTGATGGTGGTGTAACCGATGAGCTTCCTTATCTCCTGCTTATGAAGGAGCAGTTTGCGTGGCCTAAGGGGCTCCACATTATATCTGTTGCCCTGCTCATAAGGGCTTATGTTCATGCCGTAGAGAATCATTTCGCTGTTCTCGATTTTAGCATAACTTTCCTTGATGCTGACCTTACCCTGGCGAACAGACTTGATCTCCGTACCGGTCAGAACTATGCCCGCCTCATAGGTTTCCTCTATAAAATAATCGTGGTATGCCTTTTTATTATTAGCAACCAGTTTTCGTTCTTTTTTAGCCATTATATAAAACCTTTACAACCTTCCCCGATATTTTTTCCTTTGACAAAACTTCTTTTTCTGAAGATCCGGCGTTTCCGCCCCGGCTGACTTCAATCATATCCCTGTTTATTCCCGACACACGTCTGACGCGATATACACCCTCACTGCCGACGTCATAATACGGTACTCTATATACGACCATGTCACCTGGCCCTATAGAAGATGCATCATATATATTCAAAGGCGAATCCGTGCGAATTGCAACAACCCGGCTTCCCGGCAGAAGCTCAGGCAGCATGGAACTGTCCTCCACTTTAACAGTCATAACACTCATAAAAAGCAGCACCGCCACAGAAACACCTGCTGCTGCAGCCGCAATACAGCTCAGTATTCTTACCACCTTTTTCGTCAGCCACATTATACAGTCCTCGCCTTTCTGTCCTGCTCCATCCCAGCGCTCCGATACTGTATGCTTCGGGCAGGCGGCAAGGAACTAGAACACCTTTATTTCACTGAAAGGATAGAGTCTGATTACAACCTTGCCCACGATTGATTCCATATCTATGGTTCCAACCGCTGCGCTCCTGCTGTCCTGGCTGACTCTCCTGTTGTCACCCATTACGAAAAGTCTGCCTTCAGGCACAGTAACAGCCTCCATCTCTCCGGAAAGCCCCTGCTCTGCAACGTATTCCTCCTGCAGCAGCTCACCGTTTATGTAAACATCTCCGGCCTTTATTTCCACCGTATCTCCTGGCAGGCCGATGATTCTCTTGATGAGATTCTTCTGCTTTCCATTTTCATCGTAAAGACCTGATTTAAAGACAATAACATCGCCTCTCTCAGGATCACCGAACAGTCTGTAAGCCTGACGACTGGTTATCACATAATCCCCTGCATAAAAATTAGGCTGCA
>JALFXR010000058.1 GCA_022787405.1 Bacillota bacterium | reverse complement strand
TTCTTCTCTCAGCTTGTTAAGGCCTGTTCCCATCTTATCCTCATCGCCCTTGTCTACAGCTTCGATTGCAATGTAGTATGAAGGCTCTGGATAATCCAGAGGAAGATACCTGATGATATCGGACTTGTCGCAGAGTGTATCTCCGGATAAGGTGTACTGCAGTTTGGCAACAGCCACTATATCGCCTGCTTCTGCATAGTTGAGTTCTGTCTGGTTTTTACCTCTTAAGAAGAAGAGTTTGCCAAGCTTCTCGGACTTGCCTGCTCTTTCGTTGTAAACTTCATCTCCGGAGTTCAGCTTGCCTGTTACTACCTTCATAACAGAAATCTTACCTACGAACGGGTCAACGATAGTCTTGAATACAAATGCTGACACAGGAGCATCTACAACAGACAGTCTCTCAACCGGCTCGTTGTTATCGTTGAATCCTGCATAAGGTCCGTGCTGAAGCGGAGTAGGCACATATGTAACCAGAAGGTCAAGGAGTCCTTCAAGACCTGCACCCAGCTGGAATGCAGATGAACATACAGGAACGATGTTACCGTCTGCGATACCCTTCTTTAATCCATTGAGGATTTCTTCTTCAGTAAAGTCTTCGCCTTCGAAGTACTTATCCATAAGTTCTTCGTCAGCCATAGCGATAGCTTCTTTTAATTCTTCGTCGATTTCTGCGCTGAGCGGCCAGCTGAACGGAATGAGCTTGGTGCCGAACTTAGCCTTTAATTCGTCGAAAGTTTTATAGAAATCAAATTCGTCCTTATCTCTCTTGTTGATAACGATGAATCTCGGAGTCTTATATCTCTCGCAGGCCTTCCATGCGGCTTCTGTACCAACCTGAATGCCGGAACCTGCATCAACCATAATAACAGCAGCTTCAGCGGCTCTGAGTGCAGCATTAACTTCGCCTACGAAATCAAAATATCCCGGAGTATCGATAAAGTTAATCTTATTTTCCTTCCAGAGGATCGGAACCACGGAAGTATTGATGGAATACCCTCTTTCGATTTCCATCTTATCGTAGTCGGACACGGTATTTCCGTCTTCAACTCTACCCATTCTGTTGGTAACACCGGTTGCCAGCAAAGCTGCTTCCAGGAAAGTAGTCTTTCCGCATCCGCCATGACCCAGCAAAGCAACGTTTCTGATAGTTTCGCTTGTATAGCCTTTCATCTATTAAGACCTCCCAAATTTATTTTCATTCGTGAATATAATAACATAGCCACTTGGAAATATTATACCAAAGGACCATTGAAATTACAACTGTTTTATTGGCTCTTTATTCTTTCATTTTGGCTACAATCACCACTGAAGACAATATGCAAACACATCCCAGTATTGCTTTGGGAGAAAAAGCCTCGTTATAGAGTGTCATTCCGATAATCACGCTGGTAATAGGCTCGAATGTGCTGAGAATTGCCGCCGATTCAGGTCCTACATATTTAACACCAATCTGGAAGCCAAAAACCCCTACCAGCGACACCACAGCTGCAAAGATTACGGCCGTCAGCCATGCTGCCGGTGTCAGGTCCGTGGTAAAACTTCCCGAGGCCAGAGCCATTATAAGAATCATCACCGATGCCACACTGTTCATGTAAAAAATCAGCTTGAAGGTGTACATTTCCTGCAGTCCGCTTTTTTTAAGATAAATTATGTAAAATGAGTATGTCATGCCGGATAGAAACGCAAGACCTATTCCCGGAAGGCTGGACGCACTGTCACCATCGTAAAAAAGCAGTATTCCGCACATGCATAACAGAGCGCAAAGAATTTTCAGCGGACGTACCTTTGCCTTCAGAAAAAAAATACAGCCCAGAATGGTAAACACAGGGTATACGAAATGTATGGTCGTTGACATGCCTGAAGGTATGAAGTTGTATGAGAAAAACAGTAATACCGCAGTGCCTCCGTATCCGCATATGGTTATAAGGCATATTTTCAGGAACTCCGTACGGCTAATACCCATAGGGACCTTTTTGTATTTTATTACTGCAAACAGTAAGGGCAGGGACAAGGCGAAGCGATAAAAAGCTCCGCTCAAAGTCGTCCCTCCTCCTGCTATAACTGTTTTCATAAACAGCGGCACCATACCGAAAACTACGGCGGAAATCACTGCCGCTGCAACTCCTGTTGCTCGCTTGCTCACTTTATCCTCCATGGCTATACAAAACCCCGCTTCCATGAACTGCTTCACTTCCGCGGGGGTTGGGTCATATATTGACTTTACTGTTTTTAGAATTCTGCAGTCTTAGGCGTTCTAGGGAACGGAAGTACATCTCTGATATTGCTCATACCCGTGATATACATAATAATTCTTTCAAAGCCCAGGCCATAGCCTGCATGCTTTACGCCGCCGTATTTACGCAGGTCGAGATACCACCAGTAATCCTCCTCCTTAAGTCCAAGTTCCTTCATTCTTGCAGTCAGCACATCGAGTCTTTCTTCTCTCTGGCTTCCGCCTATGATTTCTCCTACTCCCGGAACCAGAAGGTCGCATGCTGCAACGGTCTTGCCGTCATCGTTGAGTCTCATATAGAAAGCCTTGATATCCTTAGGGTAATCGGTTACGAATACAGGTTTCTTGAAAATTTCCTCGGTGAGATATCTTTCGTGTTCAGTCTGAAGATCGATACCCCATTCAACAGGATACTGGAACTCCTTGCCGGACTTAAGCAGCAGGTCAACCGCTTCAGTGTATGTTACACGTCCAAAATCCGAATTTACAATATGATTCAGTCTATCCAGCAAGCCCTTGTCCACGAAATTGTTGAAGAACTGCATCTCCTCAGGAGCATTCTCAAGCACATAGTTGATGATGTACTTAATCATAGCCTCTGCCAGCTCCATATTATCCTCAAGGTCAGCAAAAGAAATTTCCGGGTCAATCATCCAGAACTCGGATGCATGCCTTGCCGTATTTGAATTTTCTGCTCTGAAGGTAGGTCCGAAAGTATATACGTTTCTGAAGGCAAGGGCAAATGTCTCCGCCTCGAGCTGTCCGCTTACAGTCAGGTTTGTCTCCTTGCCAAAGAAGTCTCCGCTGTAATCTACGGTTCCGTCTTCATTTTTAGGAAGATCGTCCATATCAAGTGTTGTAACCCTGAACATTTCTCCTGCGCCCTCGCAATCACTTCCTGTAATTATCGGAGTGTGCACATATACAAAGTTTTGCTCCTGGAAAAATTTATGGATTGCATAAGCTACCAGTGAACGTACACGAAAAACGGCCGCAAATGTGTTGCTTCTCGGTCTTAAATGTGCAATTTCACGCAGAAATTCCATGGAGTGGCGTTTAGGCTGAAGCGGATAGTCCGGTGTTGATGTCGCTTCCACAGTAATCTCTCTGGCCTTTATCTCAAAAGGCTGCTTAGCTTCAGGTGTAAGAACTACAACGCCCTTTACAGCCAAAGCCGTGGCTACATAAGCTTTTGCAATTTCCTCAAAATTATCAATAAATTCTTCTTCGTATACCACCTGAACGGACTTGAAGAAACTTCCGTCATTAAGCTCGATGAATCCGAATTTATTGGAGCTGCGATTATTTCTTACCCAGCCCTTTATCAATACTTCTTTATCAGCGTATTCCGCTGTGTTTCTAAAAAGTTCTCTCAGCAAAATCTCTTTCATTCTTTACTTTTCCTCTTTTTTACTTTTTGTTCCCGGAAAGCTTCCGTACATTTCATTATAGTATGTTCACATCCCTAAAGTCAATGGAAAACATCATTATTTCACAGTAATATAATCCTCAGGCTCAGCAATCTGTCCGCCTTGCTTCATATATTCAACCCATGCATCCCGCGTTCTAACCTCCTGTATTTCAAAAAGAGCATCGCCGTTATCGTCGGCGAAGTTATTCATAAGCTCATTATAGAAGCCTGCAGGATTAGTATATGCCACTTTGTATACAGCATCATCGGCAACAGCTTTGTCCCCTGCCTTAACACCTTTCAGTATGTAACCTTCATCACCTTTGCTTACCTCAATGGACATGCCGCTGACTACAGGCAAAGTGCTTAAGTTGAAAGGTTTCATCACGCCTTTGTCACCCTCAACAAGACACCTTATAAGCTCTTTTACCTGACTGCCGGTCATCTCCTCACTTATACCTGTCACCATAGTATTAGGCATAACCATACATCCTACCAGCTTATCCGTATATCGGCCTTCTGTAACCGGCCCACAAAGGTTATAGGCAGGTGTTACCAGCACATCGGCATCATACATCTCGCGCAAAGATCCTGCCATGGCGGATGCGGCCTTATTTCCGCCATCTTTCTTAAAGCCCCGCGGATAGTATGCGTTTACAGTCACAGTATTTGTTTCAGAATTAACCTTTTCTTCTTTGATCTGCTCATTGAATGCTGCATATGCCTGGGATGCATTATATTCTCCGCTTATCATTCTTTGAACCACATCTCTGGATACAGCAAAAAAGTCATTTGATGCCAGCCTGATATAGAGATGATTTGCCTCCACATAAGGTTTAAGATTTTTCATTTCATCTCTGAGATTAAGTTGGACATTCTTCTTATATGAAATTACATCCTGTCCTGCAGCAAGGATATTCTGTGCCTCCTCTGACAGCATTACCTGCAGGACCCTCTGAGCATCCTTTTTACGCCCGTCGGTTTCAAGCTTTTTGTTCATAGCAATCTGGAAAGCAGGATATGTAAGAAGCCATCCTTCTCCATCCTGAGAATAGTACGGAATGAGCATAGGCTCAACGCCTTCAAATCCGGAGTAGGTATTTATAGCAGTAGCAGAAGCTCCATGCATGTATAGTCATAATCATAGTCACTCACGAAGCCCTTTATTCCGTGTTTTTCAAACTCCCTGCATGCACTTGCAAAGCTGTCATAGTCTGTAGGAATCGGAATGTCATATTTGTCGAAAAGCGCTTTGTTTATCAGCACAGTGTCCACCTCTCCGCATACAGGCAGCCAGTTTATGGTTCCGTCTGCGTTTCGGTAGTTTTCAAGGTATGTGGTGTAGTATGACGCTGCAGCGTCAGTTTTGGATAAATCCATAAGCTGTCCCTGCAGCTCGGCTGCGTCATGGAGTGAAAACCTGCGGTTTGTTATAATGTCCGGCAAAGCATCTTTTTCCGCCATGAACTTGTAATAGTCCAGATCGTTGTTTCCCACTACAAACTCCAGCTCCAGATCAGGAAGCTGAGATTGAATATAACGTGCATACTGGTCAAGCACCCCGGCACCCCATAAGTAAACGGATATTGATGTTTTTTCTTCGGACGATTTCTGTCCTCCGCATCCCGCAAGACTGATAAGCATTATTGCAATCAGCAGCACTGCGACGGCACGGAATTTAAAGCTATCTCTTTTGTTTGTCATTTATCTTTTCCTTACTGTTTTCTATATGTGGTATCTTACACCTCTGCATATTCAGAATCAAAGCAGCATCTGCCGCGGCCTCCATTTTTGGCATCATACAACGCCTTGTCTGCCTTGCCGAAAAGTTCGTCCGAGAATGCCTTTTCAGAAAATGCAGCTCCGGCACTCAATGTTACAGGAGGTAGCATATCATCCTTCGGATTGGTGAGCGTGTTATTGATTCTCTGAAATTTCCTTTTTATTATACTCACATCCTCCTCAGCGATGTCCGTGAGGATAATTGCAAATTCATCCCCACCCAGGCGGATAACATAATCGTTAGGACGAAAGCTCTGCCTTATAGTGTCTGCCACCATCTTCAGCACTTTGTCTCCTATCTCATGACCATACTCATCGTTGATTCTCTTAAAATTATCTACATCAACTACAATCAGAGCAATTGACATATCTCCATCTTTGAAAAATTCCCTGAGGCTATCAAATACTCCCCGGTTTAAAAGCCCCGTCAGGGGATCATGCTCCGCCTTCTGCATGAGCATTCGCTCGTTGGCGCTGTTGAGTGCATATATGTCGTTGTAGGTCAGTGCGAGATATTTGAACTCATATGCGCCAATAATCTCCAGTGTCTCATTTTCACGGATATGCTTTATATGGACACTGAGAGGTTTTACAATCAGAACTGTAATTGCAATAAAAGTCAAAATATTCAACACAAACAATATGCTGATAAATATCCTCTGTTTAAGGATAGCTTTGCTGAGAGCCTCGGTGCTGCCCGCCTGCTGCGCTTTTGTGCTGCCCGTAATATCGTCAAAAAAGCTGGAAAGATGACTGTATATCTGCGCCTTTGCAGCCTGATAATCGCTATTGAATACAAGATCTCTAGCCTTATCTATTTTTTCCTGCGTTCCCAAACCTGCATCAGCAGCATTCAGTTTCGCATCTCTGACCTCCTGGGGGAGCATGCTGTCATCATATCCTTTTGCTTCAGAAATCAGCTTCATGGCATAGATTTCTCTTTTCATCAGGTCGTTGGAGCTTTGAAGCGCCGAGCTCAGGTCTTTAATCACAGCTTCATCCGGTTTATGTATTTCCAGTTCCTCCAATGCTTTTTCACGGCGTTTCGACTTATTGATCTCCTCAAAATAAAGTTTCATATTATTTATATCCATATTCTGCGTAAAAAGTCTGACCTGCTCAGTGAGGTAATCCGAGGCCTGATACATCATGGTTGCACTCTTTTCACATTCAATGTATTCATAGGTGGAGTCCACCATCTTATGATAGTCTGCAGTCATAACGGCTGTGGTATATATTAAAAATATATAGACTATGCAGGAAACGATGATTATCGCTGCATTTAAAGCCTTGATTCTTATGCCCTTTATAGATTTCCTGTCTTTTTCCAAACCGTTACCTCCTGAAATTAAAATTGACGCGCTTTTTGTGTTTCCCTGTCACTTTTATTTCAGGGCAAGAATGCCCTGATTCAGTTTAATAATATACCTATAAGTGTGAAATTTCAATAGCACGACTTGATTTGTCATCCAAAATGACATATAATTAATAATGACATTTTTTAACCCGGAGGATGCATATGCAGTTCAAAGATAAGTTGGATTTTTTAATGAAAATAACTCAGACTTCTAACAAAGAACTGGCTAAAGGCCTTTCTGTAGATCCATCTCTCATCAGCCTTCTTCGGTCAGGCAAGCGCAAACAGCCTCATAACCCGCAGCGAATCAATCACATGGCCGATTACTTTGCGTCCCGGTGCAATGCTGATTTTCAGCGCAATGCCCTTTCCGAAATGCTAGGCCAGACAATGCTGCGCTCGCCTATGCCTCAGGACGCCCTTTCATCCTGCCTTTCAAGATGGCTCCGCGGAGATTCCGATATGGTCGAGCAGATACTTGAAAGTATTAACACAATTCCGACTGTCTTGCCGCCCCGCGCAAATATCAGCTATTCTCCTCTCGAAAACGAGAAGACACATTTTTTCTTCGGTGCCGATGGCCGGCGCGAAGCTGTTCATTATATGACTTCCATAATGCAGCAGCTGGATAAACCATGCAGTATATTCATGACTATGGACGATAGCCTGGAGTGGCTCCTTTCAGACTACGACATTGCCGGAGAACTTCGCTCCAACCTGTTTAAACTCATTAAATCTGGCTTTACATTCAATCAGATAATGCCAGCTATGAACTTTGTAAACAGGTACACTGAAGCTCTTCGTTTCTGGCTGCCTCTGTATGGAACAGGTCAGATACAGGTTTATTACTACCCGCGTCTGCGCGACAATCTGTATCGTCATTCAACTGTAATCATACCCGGTTGCGCAGTTCAGGCATCCACTACTATCGGCTTAGGAAGCAGCAATCATATTACACTTGTATCCAGGGATCCCGAATTGATTAAGGCATACACGGCTCAGTATCAGGAGCATCTTTCTCTCTGCATGCCGGCACTTAAGGTTCATTCTGATCCAGAGGAATATTTCCCTTGTCTTAGAGAAATTTTCTCATGTCCGGGAGATGCGATACAGATGGTTTCTCCTCTTTCAGTAAACACTCTGCCCCGCGAACTGCTGCAGCGCTGCATTGAAGAGGCCTGCAACCCTTACTGGGAAGATTCATTCCGTATGTATCTTTATGAAATTCCTCATTTTGAGGAACGCCTCAAGCATACTAAGTGCATTGATATGTCCCGACTGGCTTCTCCTGAAGAGATAAAAGCAGGCAATGTATCCATCGCCTCCAGAATTAAGCACTATTCGAAGCAGCCATGCTATACGACTGAAACTTATGCTCTCCATCTGGAAAACATCGTCCGCCTTATGGACCAATACGAAAACTACTTTTTCTTTCCTTATGAGTCGGAGCCCAATTCAGATTACAACCTGATAGTGAAGGAAGGCGGCCTGGCTCTGCTGGTAAAAACCTCAGAACCACCGCTTATGCTGGAGATGCACAGACCGGAAATGGTTCTGGCCTGCCGTGAACATCTTTTGAGGATAGCCGAAAGAACCGGCTATGATGGCATCGAACGTACTAAAATACGCATTCAGCTGCAGAATCTTATTAATGAGCTGAGGAAACAATAATGATACTTATTTTAAAAAAAGCGGGCAGCTCCGGCATGGAGTTACCCGTTTTCATTATTTGTGTACTTTTTACTTATTTATCCAGCGGCTTCATCGTCGGGAATAAAATGATATCTCTGATGCTCGGTGCATCTGAAATGAGCATAATCACTCTGTCGATACCGATTCCAAGTCCGCCTGTAGGTGGAAGACCAACCTCCAGAGCATTTACGAAGTCCATATCCATCGGATGCGCTTCATCATCAATGCCGGCATCCAGCTGATGCTGCTGCTCTGCAAATCTTTCGTACTGATCAATAGGGTCGTTGAGCTCGGAGAATCCGTTACAGATTTCCCATCCGTTGATGTATCCTTCAAATCTTCTTGTGATTCTAGGATCATCCTTGCTTCTCTTCGCCAGAGGTGAAATTTCCACAGGATGACCTGTTACGAAAACAGGTGCCGGTCCGTCAAGAACGCCCGGTATATCCTCACAGTATTCTTCGAACATTTCTGCGATGATCTTGCCGCGTGTCCATTCCTTAACCTCGTCCTTATCCATACCGTACTTGATGGCCTCTGCTCTTGCAGTCTCGTCATCTTCGATATTATGGAAGTCAATTCCTGTAACCTCGCATACGAAGTCAGTCATATCGATTCTCTTCCAAGGAGGAGTCACATCGAATTCCTTGCCCTGATATTTAATAATAGGACTTCCGTTTACCGCCATAGCAGCCTTGTAAACGACCTGTTCTGTAACCTCGATAACCAGCTCCATATCGCCATATGCAGCATAGCATTCCATAGATGTAAATTCAGGGTTGTGGTTTCTGTCCATACCCTCGTTTCTGAACATCTTGCCCATTTCGTATACTCTGTCAAGACCACCGACAATAAGTCTCTTTAAGAAAAGCTCATTGGAAATACGAAGCTTCATGTCGATGTCCAGAGTATTGTGGTGGGTATTGAAAGGTCTTGCATTAGCTCCGCCTGCGATAGTGGTCAGGATAGGTGTGTCAACTTCCAGATATCCGTAATCTTCCTCCAGAACTCTCTTTATCTCCTTGATGATTCTTGCTCTCTTATAGAACATTTCCTTAACATCAGGATTCATGATGAGATCCACATATCTCTGGCGGTATCTCAGATCCTGGTCCTTAAGTCCCTGCCACTTGTTAGGCAGTACCTGCAGTGACTTTGAAAGAAGCACAAGTCTTGAAACCTTAATGGAAACTTCACCTGTTCTGGTCTTGAAAACAACACCCTCTACTCCGATGATATCACCTATATCATAAGTCTTGAAATAGTTATACTCTTCTTCTCCCAAGGCATCCTTTCCCACGAAGCACTGAATTCTGCCCTGTTTATCCTGGATGTCGATGAATGATGCCTTGCCCATATGTCTGAAAGCCATAATTCTGCCGGCGCAGGAAACCTCCTGATCCTCCATAGCTTCAAAATTGTCCTTTATGTCCATGCTGTGGGCTGTAACATTCCAGTTTTCCTCAAGGAAAGGATTTCTGCCTGCATCCTGTAAAGCCTTCAGCTTTTCTCTTCTGATCTGTCGCTGTTCGCTCAGGACCTCTTCAGAGACCTCTTCTGCCTCGGCTTCGGGGTTAACATTTTCTCTTCTGTCTTCTGTACTCATTTTACTTTTCCTCTCTGATCAAATTACTTAATACTCTCTTATCTTGTAATATCTGCTATTTTATAGTGCAGCACTCCGTCAGGAACAACGATTTCCGCAATCTCTCCCTTCTTCTTGCCGAGAAGGTGCTGTCCTACCAGGGATTCGTTTGAAATTCTTCCGGCAAAAGGATCTGCCTCTGTTGAACCTACAATTGTAAACTCCATATCTTCTCCGGAATCCATATCCTTTATTTTTACTTTGAGGCCAACGCCTACAAAGTCGTTTGTCATCTGATTTTCATCGATTATCTTAGCAGTTCTGATCATGTTTTCAAGTTTTACAATTCTCTCTTCCAGTTCTGCCTGCTCATCCTTTGCTGAATCATATTCGGCATTTTCGGAAAGGTCTCCGTAGGAAATCGCTTCTTTTAATCTCTCGGATACTTCCTTTCTTCTTACCGATACCAGTTCTTCATGCTCGGCTACAATTTTATCGTAGCCCTCCTGGGTCAACAAAATTTCTTCAGCCATTTTTTATCTCCTTTCAATTGTTGGTTATAAATTCAATTTTTACACTTTTGCTCTTTGTAAGAAAAACAAGCGGCGAATAGCGCAGGGGGAATTCTATTATATCCCCGACGGCATAGGTGCGTCGGTCATCTGTCACATCGAGAAAAATGCAATCATCAGATGCACCTGCCAGTTTGAAATTATCTCCCGGCATAAGCAGATCGTCGGGATTGCCGCAGTCTATGCTTCCCATAAAAAGCATCAGCCGCTGTCCTCCTGCTATCTGACGCACGGAAATAACCTCCGCCTGCAGCCTGAAAACATCAGTATGCATGGAACTCATGTCATATCCGTAAACGACTCTGTTGGTAAAGTTCATCATTATCTCACCGCCGATACGTACCTGATTGATACGCTCCGGCATGTCACCGTCCCAGACACGCATAAGGCTGGTACTGGCACCGCCGGACAGGATATCAAGCTTTCTTCCGATTACCGATTCTATTTTTTCAGCTGCATCCACCAGTTCCTGAAGCTTATCCGCAGTGGGGACTATTGCTCCATAGCAGCCTACGTTGACGCCAAGGCCCATCAGATATATATTATCCAGACTTTTCTCAATATAAAGAGCCGCCTCGCAAAGCTCATCCATGTCATACCATCCCTCGCGCAGGTCTCCCACCTCAAGCATCAGTATAACATTATGCACTTTGCCCTGCCTTCCTGCTTCAACATTCAGAGCCTTAATTACTTCCAGCTCGCTTTCCAGGCTTATGTCGGAAATGCGCACAACATCCTCAGCTTCGCTAAGCATTGATGTCCGGATAACCATCATAGGCTTTTTTATTCCGGCATCCCTTGCAGCTTGAAGCTGATCCAGTCTGGATGATCCTATGGCACTTACACCTCCGTCGGCATAGGCGCGGGACACTTCAGGTATTCCATTGGCACCTTTCATTACGCCTACCACTTCGATGCCGCACTCTGCGCAGCGCTTCACAACCTCAGCCGCATTTTCTCTGAGGTGCTGCAGATTAATTACAACCTTAGGATACTTTCCCATATCCACTCCCTGTTCTATACAAATTCTATGTTAACGTTTCTGCAGTTTGTCAGATAAACGATAGTGGCGTAACAGATGTCAAATTCCATGATATCTCCTACCTTCCAATCCTTCTCAGCATCCTCAACATCTATTATGGTATGATCGCTGGATGCCCCGAGAACCTCAACGCCTTTTTCCATAGGCAGGAGTTCTGCAGGATCGCCGTAGTCCACCTTTCCCATAGCCAGAAGGGCTCTCCTTCTGATTCCTCTGTCAACATAAGTAGGTGTATGTCCGAAAGCATCGATGGCAATGGTTCCCACAGGATGTGAAGGTTTATCCTTAACCTCTATAACCTCTGCTTTCAGGCGGAAAACATCGCGATAAAGTTCACTTACATCATATTTATAGAACACATCCATATCACGTGCCAGCAAAATACCTTCGCCAACTCTGAGCAGGTTTATTCTCTTAGGAATATTGCCGTCCCATACTCTCATCAGGCTGCTGGTGGCGCCTCCGGATATGTATTCCAGTTCTCTCCCCAGGCGTGCTTCAATGTGTTCTGCGATTTCGACAAGCTCGTTGAGGGTCTCTACAGTGGGTGAAATGGAGCCGTAACAGCCCACGTTGGTTCCTATTCCCACAAGCTGGATGTTTATGAGCTTGTTTTCAATATATTCGCATACATCTGTCAGTTCTTCCTTATCCCAGAAGCCTTCCCTCAGATCTCCCATATCGGCCATCATGATAACCTTATGGAGTTTTCCCTGCTTTCTGGCTTCTTCATTTAGAGCCTTTACTACCTCCAGCTCGCTGTTAAGGCTGATATCTGCCAGTCTGATAACATCGCCGACTTCACTGAGCATAGGAACTCTGATGAGCATCATAGGCTTCTGTATGCCGGCATTCTTAGCATCTTCTATCTGCTCAAGTCTGGAGGAAGCAATAAACGCTGCACCGCCCTCATCGAACTGTCTGGCAACCTCTACGAGGCCGGTTGCTCCTTTTATTACTCCCGCAACCTGCACGCCATAGCTGCCACACTTCTCCACGACCTTAGCGACATTGTGTTTTAAGTGGGCTAGATTGATTTCTAGCCTTGGATATCTCTCCTTCATCTTTTCCTCCTAGAAACGTTATATACTTTATCTATGCTATATTTTTCTATTTTATCATTTTTCTGTGGTTTTATCAACACAAAAAGGCACTTTTTAAGTGCCTTTCTTTGTCAAAAGTCGCTGAATTACGCGATTTCGAGGGCAATTTCCATCATTTTGGTGAAGGTCATCTGTCTTTCTTCGGCTGTAGTTACCTCCCCTGTAAATGGATTGTCCGAAATCGTGCAGATGGCCAGTGCGTTCTTTCCCGCTCTGGCGGCATTCATATACAATGCCGCAGCCTCCATCTCCACTGCCAGTACTCCCATCTTCTGCCATTTGGAAAGTCCCATGGAATCATCGTAAAATGCATCTGATGAGTAAAGGTTTCCTACTACAGGCGTTATGCCCATACCTTCGGCGGCGTCCACAGCCTTCTTCAGAAGCTCGTAGGAGCATATAGGCGCAAAGGTTCCCGGCAGATCGAACTGGCTGCCATAATTTGAATTGGTGCAGGCTCCCTGTCCGAAGACGATATCTCTAACCTTAAGATCAGGTCTGATTACTCCGGCGGTTCCCACTCTGATTATGTTTTTCACATCGTAGAAGTTAAAAAGTTCATATGAGTATATTCCCATGGACGGCATGCCCATTCCGGATGCCATTACGGATACTCTCTTGCCTTTATAGGTTCCGGTATAGCCCTGTACTCCTCTTGTATTGTTTACGAGGACAGGGTTCTCCAGGAAAGTTTCTGCAATAAATTTAGATCTCAGCGGGTCTCCCGGCATGAGAACAGTTTCTGCAAAGTCGCCCTGATTAGCGGCGATATGAGGTGTAGGTGTGTTTGACATTTCTTTTTCCTCCCTTGGCGGTATGGTTCTTATGGGTAAATTTTATTATTAAATCTTTTTCCTGTCAAGCCGCGTATACCATTCTTCGACAAAACAACAGATGGAAACACAGCATAAAATATGTTATGATGTATCCAGAAGTGTAAAGTGAGAAATAAGGAAAGGCAAATCCAATTATGAAAAAAAGAGTATGTATTTTATACACGGGCGGAACCATCGGCATGGTTCCCACAGAACAGGGCTATGCCCCTAAGAAGAGATATTTCACCAGCCTGCTGGACGAAATATCCCAGTTAAAAAACAAAGATATGCCCAACTGGGATATCGTGGAGTTCGATCCCCTGCTGGATTCAGCCAATGTTGCTGTAGAAGAATGGGTAAACATCGGCCGTGAGATACGCGACAGATATAATAATTACGACGGTTTCGTGGTTCTTCACGGTACCGATACCATGTCCTACACCGCATCAGCCCTTTCCTTCATGCTGGAGGGGCTGAACAAGCCTGTAGTTCTCACAGGCTCTCAGATACCTCTCTGTGAACTGAGAAGCGACGGACGTGACAACCTGATAAACTCCATAGTCATCGCATCAGAGGGAGTTGCCAACGAAGTCTGCATCTACTTTGCAGGTAAACTGCTCCGCGGCAACCGTTCCACCAAAACTTCAGCCGATGAACTCATGGCCTTTACCTCTCCAAACTACCCTGTCCTGGCTAATGTGGGCATCGATATAAAATACAACCGTCAGGCCCTCGTCAAACCTGAGCAGGCTGACACATTCAAGCTGACTGAACTCCGTCAGGTTCCCATCGGAGTACTGAAGTTTTTCCCTGGCATACAGTTTGAGATATTCGAGCAGATTATATCCGAAAAGCTCCGCGGTGTCGTTCTGGAGACCTTCGGTGAGGGCAATATACCAAGCAACAACCGTCCTCTCGTAAACAGCATCCGGCGGGCTTCGGAAAACGGTGCCATCGTCGCCGTGTGCTCCCAGTGCTATCAGGGAACCACTAAACTTGGGACTTATGCAACCAGCAATGCTCTCAAAAAGTTCGGAGCTGTAGGCTGCTATGACATGACCACGGAAGCGGCCATTGCCAAGCTGTGCTATCTCTTCAGCTGCGGATATTCCGGTGAAAAGATAAAAGAGCTCATGGAGACCGACCTCCGCGGTGAAATGACTAAATAATATCAGATGATATTGTAGCTGCAGCCGTCAAATATTGTGTCAAATCTGCAGATACCCTTGTAGGTGCAATATGTACATGCAGAACGGTCACCTGTTTTCATGGGATGTATGTCGATTCTGCCTTCAGCCAGGTCCGCACAGATGCTGCGGACTTTTTTGCTTACTGCATCACGCAGCTCTTCAAACTGCTCTTCGCTGAGGAGACCTTCGCTGCCGGTGGCGGCCACGCCTTCCTTCCCTTTTCTGAGAGGAAGTATGTCAGAATACCCGCTAAAATCGCCGGCAACATTTCTTATTACGTCAGGGTCATCCACAATGACTCCGTTGAGCTTGAAATTCTTTTTTACCTTGTCTTCAATCTCATCTTCGTCTATCACTTTTGCCGACATGTCTATCATAGGTTCGCTGATGTTAAAGTAGAAGACACCTGCCGGACGGCGCTTTTTTTCCATGGAAGCCTCAAGGTAAAGCATGAGCTGCAGCCGGTATCCGGCAGCTGCCTCTTCGGCGCTGAAGCTTTCCTTTCCCGTTTTATAGTCGATTATCTTCACTCTGTCTCCCGGCAGATAATCAACTCTGTCTATTTTTCCCTCGATGTACACCGTTTCATTTTCCAGTCTGACCTCAATGGGCTTTATTGGCGCACTGGGATTCCTTCCAAAGGAGGCTTCGAAACGGCTTTCCTTTATACTGCCTGCCCTTACCTGTTCTATAACTGTGCGGCACACCTTTTCACAGATGTCAATGACACGGCTGCCTCTGTATTTTTCCTCATTTCCCAGGTCAAAGAGTCCTTCTCTGTAGCCCTTAAGCTGGGCGGAAACCGTTTCCTCCACGAAGGATCTGAGCTCGTCGTCAGTTATATTCATCCACGGTGAAGACGGGTCTGTAACGTCAAGCCCGGGAACGCTCAGTTTCCTGGTCAGTTCCATGAGACACTGGTGATAAATATCCCCGATTTCTCTTGGTGCCACCTGAAATATTCTGCGTTCCTCAGGTTTAAGGCCGTATGCCGCGAAATGTGAAAAAGGACAGCGTGAGAACTTTTCAAGCCTGGAAGGACTTACGCTCATGGCATCCTGCGGGTCTTTCCTGAAAAGCTCTGCAGCCGCTTCATGGCCCAGTGCTTCCTGGCGATTTGTAAAGGCGAGTCCTTCCCTTATCTGTGCCAGCACTTCTGAGTTACGTATCTTGAGCCAGTCAGCCATCTGCATCCATTGAGATGCCAGAGGCTCACCCTCACTGACACCATGCAGGGCCTCCGTCATGTGGCGCAGTCCGCTCATATGTCTGTTTACCAGTTCTTCTGCATCTTCTCTGTTAAGTACATCTCTTTCCACTGTGGCCTCCGGAAATATCTCCTTAAGCTTGTTGAATATGGGCGAAGGCTTTATCTGTCCGCCCTCTCCGTCAGCGAGAGCACAGCTGACATAAAGTATATCCTCCGGCTTGGAAAGATTTCTGTATATGCCGACTCTTTCTTCCATGGTCCTTACTGTGTCCACCTTGCAGAGCCTGATACCCCTTTCCTCAAAGAATTCTTTTTCCTCGCTTCCAAAAAGTCCGGGCTGACTCTTCTCCTGAGGCATTATACCCTCGTTGGCTCCTACAACTACCATAGCTCTGATTCTTCCTGTCCTGCTTCGCTGCATGGTCCCCATCATCAGCCCATCCTTGGCCGGCGGCAGCACTCCTATATCCACCTGAGAAAGTCCTGTCTTAAGGAGATCTCTGAATCCTGCAGCGTCAAACCTGTCGCTGCCGCATATACCCGCCATCTGATCCAGAATATGCACAAGGCTTCCCCATATCTGAGCGGTCTCGTCGGCCAGATCCTGCCTGCCCGCATACCTCTGTTCATCCATAAAGGCTTCAATTTTTTCAGGAAGCCGGGCATCATCGTAAAGATACCTATACAAACTTTCAATAAATTCACCGTTTGTCTTGGCAGACTTCATCAACTCTTCAAAGCTCTCCGGCAGCGCCATGGCCTTTTCTCTGAGTCGATCAAGGCGTGTCAGCTCTTCAAGACCGTACTCCTTTTCACCTTTGACAAAGTGCCTCTTCCACATGGTGCCTTTGATTCTATATTTGATACCGTAATTTTCAAGATCTGTAATCTCATCCGATGTCAAATCGCCAAATCCCGATTTGAGCAATCTGAACAAAGATTCAGACCTGTATTTTTCAATCACAACGTCTAATAACGATATGACAAATCGAAGAACCGGACTCTGCATTACGTCTTTTCTGGCATCAGAAAAAAGCTCCATGCCGTACTCTTTAAAAATGCGCCTCAGAATCGGCCCCCGCACATCCTGGTCATTACATATCACCTTGATGTCGCTGTACCGGTATCCCTTTTCACGTATCAGTTCCTGTACGAAACAAGCTGCGCTCTCAGCTTCGCTGTAAGGTCCTGACGCCGTAAGCAGAGTTAGGCTGTCTCCCGTCTTTTCCATGTACGGTTTAGCCGGCAGAGAATATAATTCACGTTCTATGTGGGCCATTGCGGGCGCCTTTCCGGTGAAAGCATAAGATTCCGGAATTTCTTGTCTTATTACCGCTACTCCCCTTGAGCGTGCCTCATCATCCAGCATATCCATAACTTTTCTGCCAAGCTCAAAAAGCTCGGCATCCCGTTCGCTTAAATTTTCTGAACAGGTAAGCACTACATTTACCCGGGCGGCGTTTTCCATCAGCTCCCCCATAACAGACAGTGCTTTAGGGGTAAAGCTGTCGAAACCGTAAATCCATATATTGTTTCCCTTTATGAGCTCCGAGTCACATATCTTGCCAAGAACCAGATTCATGTAGTCCTCTGAGTCCGTGTATCTGCCCTCGATTTTTTCCTCGTAACGTCTCAGCAACAGTCCAAGGTCCTGCAGCTTTTTCTGTACGTATGAGCCTTCCTCCACCTGTCCGGCCATCTCGGCAAGCTCTGCTGAACCGCAGTTATACTGTTTCATGTCGGTGATGAAGTTGTTTACCATGTCGATAAATGAGCTCTTGCCCTCAAGACCGCGGAAAATCTGCAGATTCTCTTTTTCCTCCAGGGCAGTCTGCGCCAGAATCATATGACGGCCGTATTTATCTATAAAAGTCCGTTTGCTGCCGCCCAGCTCTGCCAGAAGACGAAAACCCAGTCTCGACATGGAAAGCACCTCCACGTCCATGAGAGCCGTGACTCCCAGGCTCTTAAAGAGCCCTCTTTCCGCCTCCAATGTAAACTGGTCGGGAACTATGATAAGCGCCCGACCTTCAATGTTATCAAATATGAATTTTTCCTTATCTACGCTTTCGCGTCCATAAAAGATGGTAAGCATCTGAGCCTCCTGTCTTTAAGCCTGTCCTTCCGGCTGATACGGCTATTCCGGCATGTTCAGCTTTTCCAGAATCCCTGTGAGCTCTGCCGGCTCCTCTATGGTAAAATCCTCTCTGGCATCATCTATGAGTGTCTGTCCGCCTCCTGTTATTCTCCAGTCTACCAGCACAGATTTGACTCCTGCATTGTTGGCACATTTTATATCAAATGGGCTGTCCCCTACCATCACAGCTTCCTCTGCAGCTATGTCCATCTTTTTGAGACAGAGCAGTATGGGCTCAGGGTTAGGCTTATGGATGTCAGTGTCTTCGCAGGTGACCATGTTTTCGAAATACCCGCCTATGCCGAACATGTCCATATATCTCTCTGCTGACTCCCTGGTTCGTGAGGTGACGATGCCCATTCTGTACCCATCTTCCTTAAGGGTCTCCAGCAGTTCCCTTATACCAGGGAATATTTTTACCAATTCATCTGCATTTTCTCTCTGAAAACTGCGGTAAACCTCTGCAGACTCCTGCGGATCAACCCCCGGAAACTCTCTTTCCATGGTGAGAAGCAGGGGCTCACCGAAGCATGAGGTTATCTTATCTATAGATTCTTCTCTTCCCAGATAATGCATATACGTGTGCTGCCAGGAAGCGATTATTACGTCGTTTGTATTTACCAGGGTTCCGTCAAAATCAAACAGAACCGTATTGACTTTTCTGGTGTCAGTCATTCTAATTGTTACCCTTTAATCCTTTCATGGTCAGTCCGACCTTTTTCTTATCATAATCTATGGAAATAATCTTTACCTTAACCGTGTCTCCCACGGATACCACATCCATAGGATGCTTGATATACTTATCGCTCATCTGCGATATGTGCACAAGTCCATCGTTTTTTACACCTATATCCACGAAAGCACCGAAATCCACCACGTTTCTCACTGTGCCTGTCATCTCCATATCAATCTTAAGATCCTCGAAGGACTTGACGTCATTTCTGAAAATCACAGGCGGTGCATCTTCACGAGGGTCTCTGGCAGGCTTCTTCATTTCTTCAATGATGTCGGCCAAGGTCATTTCGCCCACTCCTAGATCTGCTGCCATGGCTGCGATGCTCTGGTTCAGAGATTTGGCCGGATATGCTGCTTTGATTTTCTTTTCCATATCCTTGTCGCCGCCTGATTGTACTGCCTTAGGGTCTACACCCAGCTTTTCCATCATGGCCTGAGCAGCACCGTAGGATTCTGGATGTACGGAGGTGGCATCCAGAGGATTATCTCCCTCTGTAATGCGCATGAAGCCTGCGCACTGGTTGAAAGCCTTTTCTCCCAGCTTAGGCACCTTCATCAGTTCTTTTCTGTTATTGAAGCGGCCGTGCTCCTCCCTGTAGGCAACGATGTTCTTGGCTATTCCCATGTTTACGCCTGCAATATATGAAAGCAGCGATGGGGAAGCCGTATTGAGATCTACGCCTACTCTGTTTACACAGTCTTCAACTACATTGGTAAGAGCACCTTCCAGCAGCTTCTGGTTGATATCGTGCTGGTACTGTCCCACGCCTATGCTCTTAGGATCGATTTTTACAAGCTCGGCCAGCGGGTCCTGCAGTCTGCGGCCCAGTGACATGGCACCCCTGGTGGTCACATCAAGGTCAGGGTATTCCTCTGCGGCCAGCTTGGATGCCGAATATACAGATGCTCCTGCCTCGTTTACTATTGTATACTGAATGTCATAGCCTTCTTTTTTAATGAAGTTTGCCACAACCTCCTCGGTCTCCCTGGAAGCCGTACCGTTTCCTATGACGATAATGTCTGTATGATACTTCTCTACGATTTTTTTGAGCACAGCCTCCGTACCCTTAATGTCATTTTTAGGCTCTGTAGGATATATGGTGGTGTATGCCTTCAGCTTGCCTGTCTCGTCCAGCACTGCCACCTTGCAGCCTGTCCTGTAGCCCGGGTCGATAGCTATGACCCGCTTGCCCTTTACAGGAGGTGTCATGAGCAGGCTCTCTGTATTCTTTGCAAAAATCTTAACCGCCTCAGCCTCAGCTCTTTCCGTGAGAAAATTTCTCATTTCTCTTTCTATTGAAGGCGCCATGAGACGCTTATATGCGTCGGTGATTGTGTCCTGAAGCAGGCCGAAGAAAATATTCTTTTCATTCTTGATTATGCTGCGGGCGATTACGCTGTGCATCTGATCCGCATCCACCGCAACCTTAACCTTCAGTTTCTTTTCCTTTTCGCCTCTGTTTATGGCCAGAACTCTGTGGTTAGGGATTTTGGCAAGGGCCTCCTGGTGGTCATAGTACATCTCGTATACCGTCTTTTCCTCAGGATCCACCGCTTCCGTCGCAATTACCGCAGTGCTGAAAGTCTTTTCTCTGATATCCTTGGTGATTTCCGCATCGTCGGCTATCATTTCAGCAATTATATCACATGCTCCCTGAAGGGCTTCTGCTACAGTGTTCACTTCCCTTTCAGGGTTGATGAAAGGCTCCGCGGCCTCTTCCGGTGTTCCATCTGTCTTAAGCTGTGCGAAAATAATCATTGCCAGGGGCTCCAGGCCTTTTTCCCTGGCCTTGGAGGCACGGGTAGCCTTCTTCTGCTTGTAAGGCTTATACAGGTCCTCAACTCTCTGAAGCACCTCGGCTTTCATTATTTCATCGCGCAGTTCCTCTGTAAGCTTGCCCTGCTCCTCGATGAGTCGTATTACCTCGTCCTTTCTCTCCTCCAGATTTCTCAGATATTTTAGTCTTTCGTCAAGATCTCGGAGGGTCACGTCGCTGAGACCGCCGGTGACTTCTTTGCGGTATCTGGCAATGAAAGGGATGGTGTTTCCTTCATCAATGAGCTCCACTGTGTGCTCCACCTGAGCCGTCCTGATTTTAAATTCGCTTGCAAGTTTCTGAATTATATCCATATCTTTATCCTGTTTTCCTTCTTTTATTTTAATCTTTCTGCTTAAGCTTCTCGTTTATGAAATAGTCCAGGTCTCCGTCCATGACCGCCGTTACGTTGGCTGTCTCCGCACCGGTCCTGTGGTCCTTTACCAGTGTGTATGGCTGGAAAACATAGGAGCGTATCTGGGAGCCCCAGGTGTTCATGGAATAGTCTCCCTTGAGTTCCTTCAGGTTCTCCTTGTGTTCCTGCTCCGCCAGCTCTGTCAGCTTGGCCAGCAGTATCTTCATGGCGACTTCCTTGTTCTGATGCTGGCTTCGCTCGTTCTGGCATGTAACCACTATATTGGTAGGCAGGTGGGTGATTCTGATGGCCGAATCCGTCTTATTAACGTGCTGGCCGCCGGCGCCACTGCTTCTGTAGGTGTCTATCCTCAGGTCTTCCGGATCGATTTCAACGTGAATCTCATCGTCGATTTCAGGCGTTACATCCAGCTGTGCAAATGATGTCTGCCGCTTGCCTGCCGCATTGTACGGGGAAATTCTAACCAGACGGTGAACGCCTTTTTCGTTCTTAAGGTAACCGTAGGCGTTTTCGCCCTCGGCGATGAAAGTAGCACTTTTTATACCAGCCTCCGGGTCCCTCTGGTAGTCGATAATCTTCACGCTGTATCCCTTCTTCTCACACCAGCGTGTGTACATGCGGAAAAGCATGGAAGCCCAGTCCATGGCGTCAATACCGCCTGTTCCGGCATGAATTGAGACGATGGCCCCGCAGCGGTCATATTTTCCCGTCAGCAGAGTCCTCAATCTCATGGCCTCCAGATTTTCTTTAATTTCCTCAAAGTCCTTTTCTATGGTCTTCGCCGTCTCTGCCAGCTCCTCGTCAGACGCTCCCGCCGCTTCTTCCATCTCTGCAAGCTCTATTAGCTCCTCCGTATCAGCAAGGGCTTTTTCCAGTGTCTCAAAACCGCCGATGGTATCTTCCATGGCCTTTTTTTCTTTCATGGCTTTCTGGGCTGCCTCCGGGTCGTCCCAGAAGCCCGGCTGTTCAATTTCTCTGTTTGCTCTCTCAAGCTCTTCTCTCAGGCGAGCCAGGTCAAAGAGAGTCACCGACTTCTGCCATAACCGGCTTCAGTGCCGGGATTTCAGCCTTGATGCTGTCAAGTTTAAGCATAGTCTTACTCCTTATCTCAGATTTCTTTCTTATACGACAAAAGCTGCTCTGTGCTTCCGCCGGCAGCTCTTGCGTGCATACATATTTATTTTACCACAAAATCAGGTTGGCGTAAATTATTAAAAGTGCTCTTTTATATAATGAACAGTACGCCCTACTGCTCCCCAGTCCACTCCGCTATAGGCTATAATCTTTCTCCAATCTCATGCTGTTGGTCCGTACACATAAAACGGAACACAATACCAATATTCCCACAGTTATCGCCCCAAAAAACAAATTATCCATAACCTTGAACATCTGCTGCATTATCCAAAAAAGCAGAGCAAATTGTACTCCCATGGCAACTATGCTGGCCACTATCCCCGGCCGTCCCTTTTTTCTGTCTCTGAAACTATAATTACCGAAACCAAGCCCCTCAAGTACTATTCCTACCACTAAAAAACAAAACGCTTCAAGACCTATGAAACCCAATATAATCGCCATAAATCCGCCCTGTTCCAGCCCGTAGAGCTCACCTGTCGTTACCAGCTTAGTGACAGAAAAGGCCAGAGGTGCCGTCTGCAGAAGCTGCGTGCAGACCAGTGTCTTAGCCAGCACCGTCTGGAAAGGCGTCACCGGGAAGCTCTGATAGAAGTATGCCTCCTTCTGATATAAAGTCTTCGAACAAATCCTGATTATGTCCTCCATGCAGACTGCCCATATAATGATAATCGTCACGCCGAAGTTTATTTTATCGCCCGGCAGCAGAGCTGCTCCCACTGCCAAAATCAGACTCAGCACATAGCTCACCGGTGAAACAAGCCCGGAATTCAAGATGTAATATTCTTTAAACTTTCCCCCTCTCATCTGAATCTGATCACTCCCCACATATCTGAAACCGCCACTGCAGCATATCTGTTATCCGTTGGAAAAGCACCGCTGAAAATATAGTCGCAGACTTCCTTTCTTTCCTCATTTACAAAACTCCATTCATAGCTGTCCATCCACTTTGTATCGTCACGACGGTAATACCATCTTTTTGTCATTGGTATGATAAATTCCGAAGTAAAAGGGTCATTGTCGGAAGGTTTATCTTTATTCACGAGGGCAATGCCGTCATCAAAGTCCATCATGCAGAAAGGCTCACTGCGCCGTCCTATGTTATATGAAACAGGCTCTCCTGCTTTCTCCGATTGCGGAATATCTATGTAGCTTTTAGCGAAGATTTCATTATTCCAGCGCTCAGCTATCACCGTGTTTCCGATAACCTCCAGATAATTTCTATCTTTTCCTTCTGCCTTTCTGTTTTCCTCGCTGAAAAGAATCTTTCCGCTCCTGTCCATGACCCCATCGAAAGATTTTCCTTCTTTTTTAATTGAAACAATAATATAGCTGTCGTCACCGCTGATGCTGCCCGGCCTTATTACAGTCCCTGCAGACGGTGGCCGGAACCTGCCATCAGTAAAATAATCGAGGATGTTTTCTCCTTCCAAGGTAAAGAGCGTTTTTCCGCTTTTCATTTCAACAACCCGCCCCGGTCCATCATCCGGATACACACTGACAGCATCATCTGTCAGCGCAAACTCTACATTATATGGACTTTTAAAAATAAGATTGCCGTCATAGTCC
>JALFXR010000045.1 GCA_022787405.1 Bacillota bacterium | reverse complement strand
CAGCTGGTATTTCAGCCTTGATTCCATCCTTTCATGTTCGATTTCGTCCTGAGTAACCTTCCTGTATGCATTCTCAGTCATGGTAATTCCCTCCGAATCTACTATCTCCTGCACATAGTCCTGTTTCTCTTCAACGTTGGCATACTTCAGGTAGGCTGCAAGTCTTTCGACATCGGTCAACTCTTCTACAGGCTTCTGTCCATCCACCTTTCCCAGCTCAAGAAAGTGAAACTCAAGCCTGTCACTTAGCAGAAGTCCAGTATTTCTCTCCCTCACATCGAATATGCTGTGGCAGCTGTCATGCTCTGAAAACAGTATGCCGTTGATGATTGATACGACTATGCTTTTCTTCATTTTATCATATTTAAAACCCTGCTGCAATGAAGAATTGACAAGTCTGCCTCCGTAGAAGAGTACTCTGTCAGGATATACTCTCAGGTTCCCTGACTGCATTTCAATGTCCAACTCTTCGCCTGAACTTGTTTCCGCTCTGATGTCCATGATGGTTTCTTTTTCGTCTTCCCGTGCTGCTGTATTAATAGGATTCTTCAGCACAATTGACATGATTGGATCATCCTTACGTTCCAGGATAATATTAAGCATCTCCATAAGAGCAGCCTTGGACTCGTCGGTGTCCCGCCCGAATACCGCATGGAACACGTAATCAATTGTCAGAGCCATGGAGCTTCTGTAAGTGTTTTTAAATAAATCTTTTCTTTTTTCTGTCATAATCTCGTCCGTTCCTTTTCCAGTTCAAGGCGGTTTTGTAAATATTTTTCGGGCCTGTTTGTCGCTGACCAGATGACATCTCCTATCGGTGGGGACTTTCTACATTTACTTGAGAATCGCTCCGGACTATATATTTTCTTTTTGGCCGAAAATCTTTCCTTTTTGCAAAGAAAAAGGGCATTTTGGAAAAAAACAGCCCTTCCTGAGCGCAAGAACTTCTCCATGGCAGGTGCAAATGTAATTTATTCTGTAAAATAAAGTTTCTTAACAGGCAGTATATGGTGTTTATTTTCTTTTTGGACGTTTTTCTTTGCAAAAAGAAAAAGATATCACCCATATGGAAAAACCAATGGTTAAAAGAAAAACCAATCAATCCAAAAGCAAAAGCAAGAAGAAAAGAAAAAGACCTCGCGCGGAGGTCTTCTTCGCGGGGAGGTCTTCCCGATACCCTTTATCTCTTTATCTAAAAAACTCTTTATCCATCATAGCCCTTACAGTAACCTGCGGGTCTACAATCTGGCAGATTGCCAGGTCGCATTTCATGCTCATGAGCATGCCGGCCTCTGTTTTGTCCCAGCCTTTTGACAGGAGAAGCTCATACATGGACTCCAGGGCCAGGCGGATAGCATCCTCATATGTGAGAGCCGAAGCTATAGTCATCACGCGGCCATTTTCATCAGCTTCAACGAGGGTCGGCTGTCTGAGTCCGGCATTCTTTATCACCTTTACCCGCACTGTAACTTCGCCGGAAGTCTCAAGGCCGTATTCGAACACTTCACCGTCTCCCATGAGTGCATGAAGGTCTCCCATAGCCAGAAGTCCTCCTTTTGCCGCCACAGGAAAAAGTATGGTGGAGCCTTCCACGATCTTGTTGCAGTCCATATTGCCGCCGTGGGAATCCGGTGTTACAGTTGGAATTCCGCCTCCTGCCGGGGCCACGCCTATAACACCTATCATGGGCTCGATGGCGATTTTCTTTCCGCCGATTTCCACGAAACCGTCTTCAAACTCAAAGGCACGCATCACGTACTCACCTTCGTAGTTTATGAAGCCGTGCTCTCCGAAACCTGTTCCCAGTGCTCCCCAGCCCCGTGTTTTAATGGAAAGAATCTCTACGGAAAGTGCATCTCCCAGCTCTGCTCCCTCCACATAAAGGGGACCTGTGGCCGGATTTGCCATATACTTTCCCAGGTCTCTTCCTTCCCAGTCGCGGGTGCCGTCGCGGCTCACTGCTCCGTCATAGCAGTCCATAGTTTCAAATATTACTGTATCTCCGTCCTGGCAGCGGGCTACAGGCTGATTAGAAGCGGCCATTACGTCAATTTTAGATGTGCAAGGTATTCTTATCATTGTTTTCTCCATTTTACTTCCAATAGTGTCTGTCATTATTAATCATATAAAGAAGCGCATTAACGATGCACGCAGCGATGTTGCTTCCTCCCTTTCTGCCCTTTGCAACGATATACGGCACATCTGCAGACATGATGAGCTCCTTTGACTGTACCACATTTACAAATCCTACAGGCGCTCCGATAATCAGAAGAGGATCGACTTTGCCTTCCTCCATGAGGTCATATAAAGTTACAAGGGCAGTGGGCGCATTTCCGATGGCGTATATGAATCTTTCGCCCATGGCGGCAGCTTTTTTCATGCTTTCAGAGGCACGAGTCATTCCGCTCTCCTTCGCCGCAGCAGCCACGTCTTCATCACCCATAAAACAGTACACCTGTCCGCCGTAATTACCGAGGGATACCTTGTTGATTCCCGCTTTGGCCATGTTGGTATCTGTAACGATGGATGCGCCTCCTCTGATGGCTTCCATTGCTTTTTCCACAACGTTCTCAGAAAAACAGAGGTTGTCAGCATAATCAAAATCGGCGGAGGTATGAATGCAGCGCTTTACAATGAGTTCAGTGTTGTTTTCAAAAGTCCTGCCATTAAGTTCTTCAGTTATTATTTCAAAGCTTTTTGTTTCAATATCCTTCGGCTTTACATTTTCAATACGTGTTCTCATGATTATCCTTCTATGCCCTCCTCCAGAATTTCATATATTTTTTTCATATCCAGGTGTTCTCGCAGGCCTGCGGCAAGCAGATCATACTGAGTCTCCTTGTATTCAGCATAGCTTAAAGTTCCCAGATCGCCCATATCCACACCCTTTCTTTCCGCAAGGATCTTCACAATGGTCTGTGCGATTTCAGGGCCGTCAAATATGCCGTGGATATAGGATCCGAAAACATTGTCCTTATAAGCTCCGTCTTCCTTTGTTTCTCCTGTGACAGCATCTGTAACTGTAAGGAGGCGCTTTGCCCCTTCCTTAAGTGTCGACTGACCCATGTGAATTTCGTATCCTTCTGCCTTGAGGTTTTTTCTCTCAATATTCTCGAAGATGGAGCCCTCCAGGTGGAAATCTCCCTCAACTCTGGTCCTCGTCTTTCCGTCCATAAAGACCGTTTCAACAGGAAGCAGACCCATGCCCCTTACTTCACCTGTTGTCTCAATGCCCGTCGGATCGGAAAGCGTTTCCCCCAGCATCTGGAAACCTCCGCAGATTCCGAAGACCACCTTGCCTTCATGAGCCTGCTTCAGGATTGCGGCTTCAAGACCGTTCTGTCTCATCCAGAGAAGGTCGGAAATGGTGTTCTTTGAACCGGGAATGACTATCATATCAGGATTTTTGAGTTCCTGCGGGTTTCTTATATATCTCACGGACACTCCCGGAATTGTTTCCATTACATTCAGATCCGTAAAGTTCGAAATTCTCGGAAGACGGATTACGGCTATATCTATGAGATCCGCCTTGTCCGAAGAGGTAAGCCTCTCGCTTAAACTGTCTTCATCCTCAATATCAACGTGAAGGTACGGTGCAACGCCAACTACCGGAACTCCTGATTTTTCTTCAAGGATTTCAATACCCGGATCCAGTATGGTCTTGTCTCCTCTGAATTTGTTTATAATCAGCCCTTTAACCATCTTCTTTTCATCTTCTTCCAGAAGATTTACCGTCCCGATAAGCTGTGCGAAGACTCCGCCTCTGTCAATGTCTCCTACAAGGAGAACCGGTGCTTTGGCCATTTTGGCCATTCCCATATTCACTATGTCTTCCTCTTTGAGATTAACCTCTGCAGGACTTCCTGCCCCCTCAATGACAATGATGTCATTCTCAGCAGCAAGTCCGTTAAAGGCTTCCATGATATCCGGGATAAGGTTATGCTTGTATGCGAAATAATCTCTGGCACTCATGGTGCCCCTTACTTCACCGTTTACAATGACCTGGCTGCCTGTATCGTTTGTAGGCTTCAGCAGAATAGGGTTCATCCTTACATCAGGTTCAATGCCTGCGGCTTCAGCCTGCATAACCTGCGCCCTGCCCATTTCAAGGCCTTTATTCGTAATGAAAGAATTCAGTGCCATGTTCTGCGATTTGAACGGAGCCACCTTATATCCATCCTGTTTGAAAATTCTGCATAATCCTGCCGTCAGCAGGCTTTTACCTGCGTTTGACATAGTTCCCTGAACCATTAATACCTTAGCCATTTTTTCTTTTCCTTCTATTTTTTTATTTCCATTAATGCTCTGATAAAACCCTCGTTATCTTCATGAAGCCTTACTGCCGCCCTGAAGTAGCCCTTGCCTAAGCCGGGGTAATTGCTGCAGTCTCTGAGGAGATATCCTTTCTCAAGCATCTTATCGTAAAGATCAGGTTCGCCTCTGAAGAAGACATAATTTGCCTCTGAATCGTATACTTTGAGTCCTGCTTCAACAAGCTCTGAGATAAATATTTCCCGCTCTTTTCTGATTTCACAAAGGGAGCTTCTCACATATTCCCTCTCTTTGAGAGCCGCAATGCCGGCATTCTGAGCGATCACCGATACATTCCACGGCTGGACGAAATTCTCAAGCTTTTCGATGACTTCATCATCCCATGTTACGGCATATCCCAGTCTTACACCTGCCATTGCATAAAGCTTCGTGAAAGCATTCATTACGACTACATTGGGATATTCTTCGATGTGCTCAAGCCAGGTGTACTTCTTTTTTTCGTCAACGAAGCTCATGAAGCATTCATCCAGTACCACTCTGACCTTATTCCCCCTAGCGTGGTCAAGTATGACCTTCAGCTCATCCTCACCGATAAATGTTCCCGTCGGATTGTTGGGATTACATAGGAAAATCATATCCACATCATCTGTAACCATTTCATTTATTTTTTCTGTAATTCTGAATCCATTGGCCTCATCAGTATAGAACCTTCTGATTTCGCACCCTGCATTCTCCAGGGCCGATGCGTATTCTGCAAAGGATGGTGCAGGAATCACTGCTTTCTTCGGTTTAAGAGCTTGTGCTATAGCAAAAATTACTTCTGCAGCTCCGTTTCCAAAGAAAATTTTCTCTCCCGGTACCTCCAGTTCCTCTGATAGTTTTGTCCTGAGTTCAGTGCAATGGACATCAGGATAACAGTTCACCAAATCAGCTGAATCACAGATTGCCCTCCTGACTCCTTCAGGTACTCCGAAGGGGTTGCAGTTGGCTGAGTAATCCGTTACATTTATGTGACTGTATATATCTCCGCCGTGAACGTTCTTTTTCATAAAATTTATGCTCCTAAATGAAATATGCCGCCATAAGACCGATTGCAGTAAGTAATACCGCGGACAAAGTGCTCGCAATATACATCAGATTGTTCATTCTCTTAATATCATCCACTTCAATTTCTCTTACAGGGTCGCCTATAAACTGTTTTTCATGGAGTTTGCCGAAATAATAGGCGTTTCCCGCAAGCTGAATCTGAAGTGCCCCTGCTGCTGCAGATTCTGTCTGCGCAGAGTTTGGGCTGGCATGTTTCCTTCTGTCTCTCAGGAAGATTCTCCTGGCATCCCTGCCGCTGAATCGTCCTATATAAGCAGCAAGTATAAGCATGATTCCTGCAATCCTTGATGGAATAAAATTGGCCGCATCATCAAGCTTTGCCGCACACCTTCCAAAATACAGAAACCTGTCATTCTTATATCCTACCATGGAATCCATGGTATTGATGCCTTTGTATATAAACATGAGTACAGGTCCGCCGATAAGCATATAAAGCATGGGGGCCAGCACGCCGTCCGAAAAGTTCTCAGCAACAGTTTCGACGGCTGCCTTTACTACGCCTTTTTCGTCAAGGGCCTGTGTATCTCTTCCCACAATCATGGATACCGCATGTCTGCCGTCTTCTATGGTTCCTCTCTTTAATGCGTCATACACCTTCATGCTCTCATCCCTCAGACATTTAACGGCGAGAAGCTGATAGCACATAAAAGCACCTGCCGCCCACTGAATAACAGGATGGATGAGCCCTGCTGCATAAAGAATTATGCAGGGAATGCCTCCCGAAACAATCAGCGTAATCAGCACAAGGGCGACGCCTCCCGCAAGCTCGCCTGCAGGAGTCTTGGGAAGTATTTTTCGTATATTCTTTTCCAGAAAGGAAATTGTTTTTCCGATAAATATGACCGGGTGATACATCCATTTTGGATCTCCAAACAGGAGATCAAGGATGAAACCGGCCATAAGAGCCACTGCATGGTACTTAAGCATTATTTCTTCTCTCCATATTTATTACATTTGCTCATAAATACCTCTGCTGTTTTGGGGTTTCCGTAGTAGTAGAGGTGAGGGAACCCTGCCAGAAGATTTCCTTCTGAAATCATGCAGTCCCAGTTTCTCTTTCCCACAGGCTTGGCCGCATGAAAATCTGCTCCGCAGCATGTGGAATCATAGTAATGGAACTCATGAGCAGGTATTCTGCCCGGATTGCCATAACCCTTAAAGAAATCCCCTGAGTTCTCTGTAAGGTTTACATATCCGAATCTTCCCAGCCGGTCAGTCTTATAGGCCTTGCCCTTCACGATTCCGACTTGCCGGTATTCGTTGCCTTCACCGTCTTCCATAACTTCGTGGAGATACATGAATCCGCCGCATTCCGCAATAACAGGCATGCCGGATTCATAGGCCCTTTTTATACTTTCCCTCATGGTCCTGTTCTCTGACAGTTCCTTTGCAAAAAGCTCCGGATAACCACCATAAAGAATCAATCCCTTTACATCATCGGGAATTTCCATATCTCTTATAGGTGAAAATTCCACTATTTCTGCATTTAAGTCCCTTAACAGAGCAAGGTTGTCTTCATATATAAAGCAGAAGGCTTCATCTCTTGCAACGGCAATCTTCACCGACTTTTCGCATTTTAACTCAGCCTTCACCGGAGCCGCCGCCTCTATTTCGGGGGCCGTTTCTGCAAGTTTAACAAGTCTGTCAAGGTCTATGGTTTCTGCAAGCACATCTGCAAGCTTCATCAGCCTTTCCTTCAGGTTAATGATTTCATGAGGCATCACAAGGCCAAGATGCCGGCTCTCAAGCACCAGGTCCGGAACTTCAGGTGCATATCCAAGGACCTGCACATTACATTCCCTTTCCAGATACTCCTTGAGAACGGGATACATTCCCGCCTTGATGTGATTGATAATAACGCCTTTTATATTGCTGTCAGGTCTGAAATCACAGAATCCCTTTACTGTGGCTGCAAGAGACGTGCTTGCACCTCTTCCGTTAACGATCAGCACAGCAGGTGTGCCGGTGGCTTTCTGCACATCGTAGGTGCTGGCATCCGTCGATACTCCGCCAAGTCCGTCATAGTATCCCATTACACCTTCCATCACCGCAATATCACAGTCAGAGGCATTTTTTACAAACAGATATCTCAATGTTTCATCATCCGCAAAAAACGTGTCCAGGTTTCTTGATTTTGTTCCCAGGACTTTAGTGTGGAACATGGGATCTATATAATCCGGGCCGCATTTAAAGGATGCCGGCTTAAGACCCCTGTTGATCAGGGCCTGAAGTATTCCGCATGTTATTAAGGTTTTGCCGCTCCCGCTGGAACCGGCGCAGAAAAGTATTCTGGGAATCAGCATTTCTTTCCTTCTCCATCAAAACAAATTATAGTAATCGGGTTTTCGCTCTTCATCATTGTATATCTGCCCGCAGCATGTCCTCTTGAAACAGAAATCTGTGAAATATCAGGCTCTGAGATGCCGTATTTCTTTGCACACTCAAGGGCTTGAGCCGCAGATTCCATAGCGATACAGTTTATTACGAATCTTACATTGTCTTCTGATTTTTCAAGTATCTCAGATACGATCTGATCCATATTCCCGGAAGAGCCTCCGATAAACACATGTGTAGGTGCCGGTAGTCCCCTGAGGGCTTCCGGAGCCAGCCCTTCCACGATCTCAAGATTGTCCGCCATGAACTTCTTTTTGTTGTTCTTTAATAGCTCAACTGCTTCGGCATTTTTTTCAACGGCATATACATATCCCTGCGATGCCTTGACAGCCATTTCCACTGACACCGAACCTGTTCCGGCACCGACATCATAGCAGATGGAATTTCTATTTAAATTCAGCTTTGAGACGGAAAGAATTCTTATCTCCTCTTTTGTCATCGGCACCTGTCCTCTGATGAACTCTCCATCGCCTCTGTTTGTAAGGGGGTTGAGCCTGGTTTCGCCTGCAGCATTGTTTTCCACCATTACAACAGCAAGAGGCTCATTCTTCATTCCCGTGAATTGTTTCGGGCATCCATGAAGTATTCTCTCACTCTCATAGGAAAGATTCTCTCCCATGTACATGGTCACGTCATTCATGCCGTATTCAACAAGCTTACCTGCAAGGGTCATGATGTCATCAGCCTTTCCAAGAATAGAGAATACCTTTTCGTTGTCTCTTATAAGCGGAATAAGTGATGCTTTTCTTCCATGGTTTGAAACAATCACGCAGTCGTCCCATGACTTCTGGATTTTAGCAGCGAAATGGGCCAGGGATGAGATTCCCGGAAATACTTCAATCTGCCGTTTTTCTCCGCTGAGAGCCTCAAGGAGTTTCTTCGCTCCCGAGTAGAAGCCTGTATCTCCGGAAAGAAGCACTGCGATTTTAGTGTATCCTTTATTTTCATTTATGAAGGCAGCGATCTTCCCGCTGTTGTATTCGTCAAAGACCGGTTTGTTTCTGTATCTTGACAATGCAGGCCTGAGCATTCTGCCGGAGCCTATAACAAGCTCAGCTTCATCCAGTGCCTCCAGAGCCTCCTTAGTCATTCCATCCACACTGCCCATGCCGATTCCTATGAGAGAAATCTGTCTTACCGGGTCAAAGCCCAACTTTTCGGCAATGAGCCCTTTGGCAGAAGCTATGGTTTCACCCTTTTCGGCAGCAGGCCGTCCGATTATCACCGGTGTGACTCCGCATTCCCTGCAGGCTTCAAGCTTGTCCGCATAACCGCCTGTATTCCCTGACTCCTTAGTAACAAGATACCTGATACCGCAGTCTGTGAGCAGCGCTTTGTTCATTTCCCGGGAAAATGGTCCCTGCATTGCAATTAGATTGGCCCCTTCAAATCCCAGTTCCGCCGCTTTCAACACTGATTCGGCTGTGGAAAGCACACGTGCATACACTCTGCTCCGGTAATCGGGTATTTCCGCGTACTTTGCCAGTTCCTTGCTTCCTGTTGTGGCAAGAATTTTTCCCTCCGGATTATCCTTAAGCCATGCCACAGCATCATCGACAGTATCCACATACACCGCTTCATCCCCTGAGGCACCATCGGAATCTCTTATAACTCTCAGGTATTCCGTCCCTGTGTTCTCTGAAGCCCGCAGGATATTCTCTGTTACAATCTCTGCAAATGGATGCGTTGCATCAATTACAAGCTGCGGCTTTTCGCCGGTAATCAGTTCTTCCATCTCTGCCCCATCAAGGCGGTCCTCAATCACTTTCACATAGCTGCACCCGCGGAGCAGGCTTCCGCCATATTCCGTTGCAACACATACAACTGAATCTATACGATTTTCATCAAGGAACTGGGCGAGGAGTCTTCCCTCTGTGGTTCCTCCAAACAAAATTACTTTACACATTTTTGTAGCCTCTCGGTGTTACCATCTTGCCCTTAATAACTTTTGTCTGCGAATTTCCTATGAAGACGGTGGTGAACATGTCGACTTCGGTATCCCTCAGCTCTTTAAGTGACATCACCTTCATTCCTTCACCGTCTCTTCCGATATTGTTTACTATGCCGCATACCGTTTCTCCGGACTTGTGCTCCATGAGAATGTCGCAGGCTTTCATGAGATAGTCGTGTCTCTTCACGCTTGAAGGGTTGTAAAGACAGCATACGAAGTCGCCTTTTGCCGCGGAGCGCAGTCTTTCTTCGATGAGTTCCCATGGCGTCAGCAGGTCACTTAAGCTTATCAGGCAGAAATCATGAATAAGAGGCGCTCCCAGCACCGCTGCACCGCTTACTGCCGCAGTCACTCCCGGTATAACTTTAATTTCTGTTTCCGGATAGTCCTTGCCCACCTCATAGATCAGTCCGGCCATACCGTAAACACCGGCATCTCCTGAACAGATCATAGCAACGGTCTTTCCCTTGTTTGCTTCTTCAAAGGCCATTACGCATCTCTCAACTTCCTTTCGCATCGGCGTGCTCAGGAATTCTTTATCAGCAAAATGGTCTTTCACCAGATCAATGTAAACTGTATATCCAATGATTGTATCGCACTTCTTCAGTGCCTCTTCCGCTTCAATGGTCATTTTCTCATAGGCTCCCGGGCCTATTCCGACTACATAAATTTTATTCAAAACTAATCTTTCCTTTCTTTAGTGCAATAGCTGCGGTCACTCCATTGAGTGAAAACTTTTTTTCTATGAGCTCTGCATCTGCTTCATCCCCATCTTTCATTGCAGAAAGAAGTGCGCTTCGCTCACATACATTTCCCACACCAGTTATGCTCTTTACAAATTCCGATTCCGTAAACTCTCCCGGCACGGATTCAAGCTCCTCACTTGTAAAAAATTCAGTGTCGCAGTGAAGCGTTTCCCCATACTCGTGGAGGCCTTTCTCTTTTTCCTTGATGTCAACAGAACTTATTCTCTTTACCGCAAGTTCTGCAATTCCGGCCTTCTTCATGCATTCCTTCGCTGTTTTCTCAATGTCCTTTTCTGACTTTCCTTCCTTGAGGCCTATTCCCAGATAAGCTGTTTTCGGAATCAGCCACAGTGAGTCTGAAACAGCTCTGGCGTCCTTTGTATATGGAGATATTACTATTGAAAAGCCTGTCGGTTCGTCTTTTGACGATTGAAGTTCTTCCAGACTTCTGACCTGAGCCTCCTCAGGAATGTTTCCAATGATTTCACTGTCGCAATACACGGTTATTCTTTCGCCCCTTACCAGAGCGGCGGCAGCCTCTTTTGCCCTGGTAAAATCAGTGATTACAAGTCCGTTTCGCTGAGCGAAAACATCCGGTGCAAACTTGCCATGAATGTCTGTAGATGTCGTTATCACCGCTGTAGCACCTTTAGCCTCTGCAATCCGTGATGCCAGTCTGTTGGCTCCCCCAAGGTGCCCCGAAAGAAGAGGAATCACATAATTGAACATATCGTCCACAACCAGCACGGCAGGGTCTGTCTTTTTGCTCTTGACAAAAGGCGCTATGGCACGGACGGCAATTCCCGTGGAACTCACAAATATTATGGCATCCTCATCAAAGTGCTTCTCTGTCCACTGGTTGAGGGAATCTGTGATTGAATCATCGAAGGAGGTTCCTTTCCTGAAGATTTCCGTTTCATATTCATTTTTAAGCACTTCTTTAATCTGCAGTGCCGTTTCATAGCCTGATATGCTCAGGCAGAGT
>JALFXR010000042.1 GCA_022787405.1 Bacillota bacterium | reverse complement strand
CAGCTGGTATTTCAGCCTTGATTCCATCCTTTCATGTTCGATTTCGTCCTGAGTAACCTTCCTGTATGCATTCTCAGTCATGGTAATTCCCTCCGAATCTACTATCTCCTGCACATAGTCCTGTTTCTCTTCAACGTTGGCGTACTTCAAATATGCTGCAAGTCTTTCGACATCTGTCAACTCTTCTACAG
Source organism: Bacillota bacterium (assembly GCA_022787405.1). Taxonomy (GTDB): domain Bacteria; phylum Bacillota; class Clostridia; order Peptostreptococcales; family Anaerovoracaceae; genus SUG1106. The sequence goes on along the minus strand of JALFXR010000042.1, from coordinate 7,516 downwards.
GCTTCTGTCCGTCCACCTTTCCCAGTTCAAGAAAATGAAACTCAAGCCTGTCACTTAGCAGAAGTCCAGTATTCCTCTCCCTCACATCAAATATGCTGTGGCAGCTGTCATGCTCTGAAGACAGTATGCCGTTGATGATTGATACGACTATGCTTTTCTTCATTTTATCATATTTGAAACCCTGCTGCAATGAAGAATTGACAAGCCTGCCTCCGTAAAAGAGCACTCTGTCGGGATATACTCTCAGGTTTCCTGACTGCATCTCGATGTCCAGCTCTTCGCCTGAACTTGTTTCCGCTCTGATGTCCATGATGGTTTCTTTCTCATTTTCCCTATCGGCTGTATTGACAGGATTCTTCAGAACAATTGACATGATTGGATCATCCTTACGTTCCAGGATAATATTTAGTATCTCCATGAGGGCTCCTCTGGACTCATCTGTATCCCGCCCGAAGACAGCGTGGAACACGTAATCAATTGTCAGAGCCATGGAGCTTCTGTAAGTATTTTTAAATAAATCTTTTCTTCTTTCTGTCATAATCTCGTCCGTTCCTTTTCCAGTTCAAGGTGGTTTTGTAAATATTTTTCGGGTCCATTTGCCGCTGATCGGACTATATATTTTCTTTTTGACCGAAAATTTTTTCTTTTTGCAAAGAAAAAGGGCATTTGAGAAAAAAACAGCCTTTCCTGAGAGCAAGGGCTTCTCCATGGAGAGTACAAATGTAAGTTTTTTGATAAAATCAAGTTTCCTAACAGGCATAGTATGACATTTATTTTTCTTTTGACCGTTTTTCTTTGCAAAAAGAAAAAGAAATCGCCCATTTGGAAAATCAGGGAAATCAGGAGAAAAGCAGGGAAAATCAGCGTTAACCGAATATGGAAAAAGGTCAAAAAAAGCAGGCCCTTCTTAAACCAAAAGGCCTGCCTGATGTCTGATTTTAATACTGATGTACCGTTATTATTCCTCTTCCATCATAATCTTGTCGAATTCAGCAACTACAGCTTCGAATTCTGCGTCATCCTCTATATCCACAAGTTCGAATTCGTCATCTCCGACTTCCTTATAACCGTAGATGTAAACATCATCTGTACCGTCATCAGGAATGAGAGCAATATACTCCTTGCCGTTGTAGTCGAACACACCCATGATTTCGCATTCAACCTCAGCGCCGTCATCAAACTCCAGAGTGATAACATCAGCCTCTTCAATCTCAACATTTTTCTTTTCGTCTGTCATTTTTATTCCTCCATAAACAACTTTAAATTGTTTCCAATTTCACAGTAAAATCAATATCAATATACCATAAATCCCGCTGTCAATCAACTAAAATATTCCTTTATCGAGCGAGCGTTTTTTTCCGTTATGCCCTTTACCTTCATTAGCGTCTCCACATCAGCTTTTTTTATGTCCTCCACAGAATTAAAGGCGCTGAGCAGGGCATTGCGTTTGACCGGGCCGATGCCTTCAATATTATCCAGCACCGAACCTATGGTGTTTCTGTTATGAAGGCTTCTGTGGTAATCAATGGCGAAGCGGTGAACCTCCTCCTGAATGGTTCCGCAATATTTGAACATCAGCGGATTATCCTTAAGCAGAATCTCCTCACCGTGTCCGTTTACCAGAGCTCTTGTGCGGTGGCTGTCGTCCTTTGCCATGCCCAGCACAGGGATATGGAGTCCCAGCCTTTCCAGAACCTTTTCTGCTGTGCTCACCTGTCCGCGTCCTCCGTCCATGAGTATCAGATCAGGCATGACCGCGAAACTGCTATCTCCATCCAGAGCCCGTCTGAACCGTCTTTCCAGCATTTCCGCCAGACTGCCGTAGTCATCCTGTCCCTCCACTGTCCTTATCTTGAAACGCCTGTAATCCTTTTTAACCGGCTTCAGATTGCTGAAAACCACCATGGCTCCCACCGTATCCACGCCGTTAGTGTTAGAAATGTCGTAGGATTCCACGCGGTATGCATCCTTGACCTTACCCAGAATATCGGCAAGAGCATCACGGAGAGCCTGCTCCTTTTCGGCAGCAGAAGCGACCTTAAGTTCAAGAGTTTTGGAAAGCTCCACCACGTCACGCCGTGCCATTTCCAGCAGGGCACGCTTATCGCCCTTCTGCGGTACGGTAATTTTCACCTTTCTCCCGTCTCCCTGGGCCTCCAGAAACTGCTCCAGCAGTTCCCTCTCCTTGAGAGGCTGCGGCACAATTATCTCTCCGGGCACTACTGCCCAGCGGCTGTAATACTGTTTGATAAACTGGCTTACCAGACTTTCATAATCGTCCTCTCCCTCGGTTTTCATGGCGAAGGTTTCACGGCCGGAAAGCTTGCCGCCACGTACAGTGAACAGCACGATAACCGTATTCTCACCTCTTCCCGCGGGCAGGATCATATCCATGTCGTGACCGCCTATGACAGTAACCCTCTGCGTCTCTCCGAGAGATTTTGCTGATGTGATATAATCTCTGTAAACCGCTGCTTCCTCATAATTCATCTCCTCGGCTGCAGCCTGCATTTTTTCTGTCAGATAGTCAAGCAGAGGTTTCTGCTTACCGCCCAGGAAGTCCAGCGCCTTATTCACGTAAGTTCTATACGCCTGAGGGCTCACATCTCCTGTACAGATGCCTCTGCATTCCTTTATATGATAGTTAAGACACGGTCTGTAATCATCAGGAAAACTCAAGGCGGAGCAGCGTTTCAGCACGAAAACCTTGTTGAGCAGTTCTATTATCATGTTCACAGCTCCTGTATCGCTGTACGGACCGAAATATCTGCTGCCGTCCTTCTTAAGCATGCGGGTCTTGAGAACACGGGGATATTCTTCCTGAACTGTCACCTTTATGTAAGGGTAGGTCTTGTCGTCGCGCAGAAGCACATTGTATTTAGGCTCATATTTTTTGATGAGATTGCACTCTAAAATCAAGGCCTCCATCTCCGTCTGGCAGGTTATATATTCAAACTCCGCTATGTTGCTCACCATGGCCCGAACTTTAGGGTTCTGATTAGCTGAAGACTGAAAATACTGCCGTACTCTGTTACGCAGGGAAATTGCCTTTCCTACGTATATGACCTGTCCCAGTCTGTCCTTATGCATATAAACTCCCGGACAGTCCGGGAGTTTTTTAAGATTCTCTTTAATATCAAACATCAGTATGGCCAGTTCCTTTGCCTGTAATCGCGCTCACGTTCCATCTGCTCCATGGCCATCCTCTTAAGTCTGGCTTTTCTGTCCGCATCCCGTTTGCGTCTGTTGACCGCACGAAGCACCGCAATCATTATAACAAATGCTGCGGTCAGCACCAGTACGGCTATTATTATTACTGTCTGCAGATTGGTGATTCCAAAGGAGGAAAGAAACCATCCCTTCTCCACATCCTTTGCAGCCAGCAGATCTATGGTCCTGACAGGGTCATCTGCCAGATTAATCTGTATCACACCTATTTTCTGACCCTTTTTTATAGGAGCCTTAAGGTCTTCATCGTAAATCGCCTCAGATGTCAGCAAGGATGCAGAAGCACCTTCCGGCAGATTAACTATGCCCGCCTCTGCCGCCACGCCCTCAATCCTGTTGGTGGCACCACCTTTGAGCTTTCCTTTGTCAAAGGCCTGTCCAGTAGGGAAGGCTTCGTATCTTGACATGTTTTCATCGGCGTAATCCAGAAGCTTCTTTATATCTGAATAGCGGCTAGCGACATCAGAATTGAGTACTGAAACATACACCTCGAGGCCATCAAAGTCACAGCCAACCACCATGGTAGCCTTCCTGTCCACAGTTGTACCCGTCTTGCCGCCAAAAACGCCTTCATATTTTTTTACTTTCGGCACATCGTCTACAACAGTGCCGTCCGTATATTTTACCTGCCCGCCGGTCAGGAAAAGATTACCGTTTTCCAGCTCACGAGCATCGCTTTTATTGGTTTTAGGTACAGTGTATTTCAGCGTCCCTGCAATCTCCCGCAGGTCCTCGTTGGAAAAAGCCGCATTTGCTATCTTTACCACATCAGCTGCCGAGGAATAATGTTTTTCCGCCTGTATCCCGCTGGCATTCACAAAATTAGTATGGGTGCATCCTAACGCGGCAGCTTTCTTGTTCATTAGCTTTGCAAATTTTTTCTCGCTGCCTGATACAGCTATTCCCAGTGCAGCAGCCGCATCGTTAGCTGATACAAACATACACTCGTAAACAAGGTCTTTTACCGTAAGTTCCTCTCCTGCCGTCACAATCGGTACTGTCAGCCCCTTTACAGCCGCCTGAACTGCATCTGAGGTTACAGTCACCTTGCCGTCCGGTCCCAGTTCCTCCAGTGCAATGAGGCAGGTCATAAGCTTGGTTATGCTCGCCGGATTCAGTTCTTTATTGGCGTTCTTTTTCCATATGATTTCATCTGTGGTGGCGCAGTATATTACAGCTGAAGTACCCGTAATATCCGGCCCTGATGATGCACCGCAGGCTATCTCTGCAGGAATGGCTGAAACAAATGTTACTGAAAGAAGCACCAGTAAGAGAACTATTCTTATGATATGTCTGTTTATTTTATTTTTCAAAGAAGTGGTCTGCAAGAGTATAACCCTCCTCAATGTGATTTCCCGATGCCATGGCCGATCTTTCATTAAACTGTTTCGTATAATCGGCATCTGTCTCATGCCTGCTGTCATAAATCATGAAAGGCACCGGATCGGAGCTGTGTGTTCTTATGGAAAGAGGAGTTCTGTGGTCAGGCACTACCAGAATTCTAAAATTCTCTCCGGATTTTTCCAGATATTCATAGATAGGCCTTACCACCTTACTGTCCATGTCCTCGGCACATTTAATTTTGCCTGCCAGGTCACCCTGATGAGAACACTCGTCAGTTCCCTCTATATGCATATAAATGAAGTCTTTTCCTTTTTTGTATGCCTCGATGGCTGCCTGCGCCTTGCCGCTGAAATTGGTGTGTTTAGTACCATCGATTCCATCCACCTTAAGTACCTCCAGTCCGGCAAACATGGCTATGCCCTTAATCAGGTCCACGGCAGATATGACCGCACCCCTTACACCGTACTTTTCGTTGAAATCCGGAAGCTCAGGTCTGGTTCCCTGTCCCCATATCCACAGGCTGTTGGCAGGATTAAGTCCTCGTGCAATTCTCGCTTTGTTTACAGGATGATCCTTCAGAATGGCATAGCTTTCTCTCATCATCTCAACAAAATGCTCCGCCGCTTTTCCTTCAGGCAGATAGTCGCCCGCTCTCCTGTCCAGTATGTCATGGGGCGGCACGCATCTGTAGTCTGTATGACCGTTGGGATGTTTTTTATCCACAATCATACACTGCCTGTATCCCGTTCCCAGGTGAATATAAAGTCCATCCTCGGCAAAGTGCTCATTGAGCACCTCTACAAGTTCAGCAGCTTCTTCTGTAGTTATATCTCCCGCCGCGTGATCGCGGACGATGAAATCCTCGTAGCGGTCGGCGCCGTCAGGGTCTATAGTTATGAGATTTGCTCTGAAAGAAATATCTGTATCGGACATTTTAAGTCCTATGGATGCTGCCTCAAGAGGAGATCTGCCTGTCAGATATTTTCTCGGATCATAACCCATAACCGAAAGGTTTGCTGAATCGCTCCCCGGGCTTATGCCATCAGGGACAGTTCTCACACTTCCTATCTCTCCCTTGGCAGCCAGGCCGTTAATACAGGGAATGTCTGCCGCCTCCAGCGGTGTCTTGCCGCCCAGGCTCTCAACAGGATTATCAGCTGAGCCGTCTGGCACAACTATAAGGTACTTCATCTATTTATTTTCCTCCTCAAATTTCTTCATAAAGCTGATGAGAGTTTCAACACCTTCCTTAGGCATAGCATTGTAGATGCTGGCTCTCATACCGCCGATGGAGCGATGTCCTGAAAGGTTTACAAGACCTGCTTCCTTGGCTTCTGCCACAAACTTCTTGTCAAGATCAGCATCGCCTGTTACGAATACAACGTTCATAAGTGAGCGGTCTTCCTTGGCTACAGGGCTCTTGTAAAGACTGCTGCTGTCAATGTAATCATAGAGCATAGCAGCTTTCTCTCTGTTTCTTCTCTCCATTTCCTTGATGCCGCCGATACTCTTGAGGTATTTGAAAACTTCTCCTGCTACATATATTGAGAAGCAAGGCGGAGTATTATACATAGAGCCGTTTTCGGCCTGAATCTTGTAATCAAGGTATGTAGGAATGTGGTCTGCAGGAGCGTGACCGATGAGATCTTCTCTTACGATGACGATAGTAACGCCTGCCGGGCCTACATTTTTCTGTGCGCCTGCCCAGATTAATCCGAATTTAGTAACATCAACTTCTTCGGAAAGAATATTTGATGACATATCTGCCACCAGAGGAACATCTCCTGTTTCAGGTATGTAATTGTATTTGGTTCCATAAATTGTGTTGTTTGTAGTTATATAAACATAGTCAGCATCAGGTCTGATATCTTCCTTTGTAATCTTAGGAACCCATGTGAAAGTATCTTCTTCTGAGGATGCTGCTGCTTTAATATCACCGAATTTGCACGCTTCCTTATATGCCTTCTTTGCCCAGGTGCCTGTAATCACATAGTCAGCCTTTCTGGAATTTCTGAGAAGATTGAGCGGAACCATTGCAAACTGCAGTGTGCCGCCGCCCTGAAGAAACAATACCTTATAGTTGTCAGGAATGTTCATCAGTTCTCTTAAATCTGCTTCTGCATCATCTATAATCTTCTTAAAATCCTTGGAACGATGGCTCATTTCCATGACAGACTGGCCACTGCCACCATAGTTAAGGAGATCCTTCTGGACCTTTTCAAGAACCTCTACAGGCAGCATTGACGGGCCTGCAGAGAAATTATATACTCGATCATATTTACTCATTTTTATGCCTCCAACAAAAAAAACTAATTTGATGTTAGTATAACACTTTACCCGGCTTTCGTAAAGTGATATACTTACAATATGCTGATTTTAAATTTCAAATCACGGTAAAAAAGATTACAACAAGGGAGGCAAATACCAATATGTATAAAATCGCAACGTTAAATAAAATCTCACCTGTGGGGCTTTCCCGTTTCAATGAGGCATACATATTAACAGATAATATCCAGGAGGCTGACGGAATTCTGGTCAGAAGTCAGGACATGCACGAAATGGAGTTTTCAGGCGATCTGAAGGCAGTCGCCAGAGCCGGAGCAGGTGTAAACAATATTCCGCTGGATCGTTGTGCCCAGGAAGGGATTGTGGTTTTCAACACACCCGGAGCCAATGCCAATGCTGTTAAAGAGCTTGTACTCTGCGGATTGCTGCTGGCTGCCAGAAACGTTCCTGCTGCTCTTGACTGGGCCAAATCTCTTACAGAGGATGTGAGCAAGACTGTAGAAAAAGGCAAATCACAGTTTGCAGGTCATGAGATTACCGGCAAGACCTTAGGTATAGTCGGTCTTGGAGCTATAGGCCGCAAGGTTGCAGCCTCTGCCAAGGCTCTTGGCATGGAAATCGTCGGCTTCGACCCGTACTATGTCTCCGGCGGCGAAGG
>JALFXR010000037.1 GCA_022787405.1 Bacillota bacterium | reverse complement strand
GGAAATAAGCATATTGGATTTATGGGTGCTGAAATCTATTTCAACCCATCTGTTTTCCTTTTCGCATCTTGATGCTGCATTGATTGCATTTTCTATTCCGTTTGATAAAAGGGTACACAGTTCAGTGTCAGAAAGAGCAAGCACCTCGGGAATATTCACCTTGGCATCAAATCGTATTCCCGACTTTTGGGCCAGAGAGCCATAGTAAGACAGAATGAGGTTAGTGGAATTGTTTTTACAGTATTGCTTAGGCGTAAGCATGTCGATGTCCTTTTGGGCCGAGTTAATATAATCCAAGGCTTTTTCTGTTTCGTTGTTTTTAATATATTCTGCAAGAATCATAAAGTGATGTCTCATATCGTGTCTGTAGGTGGCCGTATCTTCCAGAGACTTCTGAAGCACAGCAAGCTCGGCATCAGACTGCTTAAGTTCCATGGTAAGGACTGAATTTTCAAGCTCTGTCGAATACCTCTTTTTAAGCTCTCTGTGGTACATAGATATGAACACAACATAGAACAGAATTGTAATTGTAGGAACGAACTCATTGACGGCAATGTTGCCTGAGTAGAGGATCTGCGTATACACCGTTGAGGCATAGTCGAAAACATAGTAGAACACAGGCAGACTGCCGAGAAAGAAAAGCGTCCACCTTGAGTAGTTCATGGCCTCGTATGCAGGCTTTACAAGAAACATATGAAGAAGGGCATAGGAAATAAAAACAACAATGGTATAACATATCTCAGCAAGCAGAGAAGAGTCTGAAATATTCAAGACTAATATGCCAAACCAGTTTGGAATCTGGCAGCACAGGTATGCTGTAAATACGGATACGATGGAAATCCATATAGGCCTTTTCATAAAAAAGAAGAGTGCACACACAAGAGGAACATGTGTAATCAAAGGATAGAGCTTCTCTGCAGCCTGAGTTCCGAAAATGAAACTGGTAACTATCTGCATAATGAGAAGCACTGCAATAATGGCTGCAGTTAGCTGTTTATCTTTTTTTGAAGACCAGCCCCCTGAGATGTCGATTGACAGAAGGACTCCGTATATTAAGACCAGGCCGTAATTAAACAGGGCCAAAATTGCAGCGAAATTCATTTTAAACCTCTTTCGTAAACATATAGTTCATGTAGTGCTCCTTGATATCCTTGGCCAGCAATCTTGATACAGGGAACCTCTTGCCGCTGTATGTGGCGATTTCTCCTGCTTCGATTGAATGTATATAGTCCATATTGAGGATGTAGGAGCGATGAATTTTCAGGAATTCCTTTCTTTCTAAAAAAACATTTTCATAATCCGTAAGAGCGCCCCTTGTTTCTTTGGTGCTTCCGTCGCTCAGATGAAAGACCAGATGTTTGTTGTACACTTCGAGGCATTCTATCTTTGCAAATGGAATATTTACAATTCCCATGTGAGTGTAAATGACACAGGATTCCTGTTTGCTTGTAATTTCGGAAACAACCTTGTCCAGAACAGAAAAAAGCTTTTCCTTAAGGACAGGCTTCAGAAGGTAGTAGTAGGCTCCCACGGAATAGCTTTCGATTGCGAATTCTTTGGAGGAGGTGAGAAAGATTATTTTGATTTCTTCGTTGAATTTCCTTATTTCATGAGCCGCCTGCATTCCTGTGAAGCCGGGCATGATGATATCGAGGATAAGTATGTCGTAATCTGTTTTTTTAAGTCCGTCCAGAAGTTCCATAGCATTGGAATATGTATGAACCGTTACCGGTGTGATGCGGGCGCTTTCGTATTCAAGTAAATCTTTTTCGACTTTCTCAAGCAGTTCTCTGCTGTCGTCACATACGGCAATCTTAAGCATATGTATCCCTCCTTATACAATTTTAGCATAGCACAGGCGGCTAGTAAAGTAAGTAACATTTCGAGCCTAAAAATCGACATTTCGGGAAAAAGGGAACTTTTTGCCGAAGCTTGAGGATATACTTAAGGCATACTGAAAATCTAATAAGAAGCAATTTTTCAGGGAGAGGAGAAAGACTTTCATGAAAAAAAGACTATTAACCATGCTTCTGGCATTGGCTATAGCTTTCACCATGAGCTTTGCAGGTGCGCCGGCATTTGCAGCAACAGAAGGGATAGCCATTTCCACGGCAGAGGACCTTAAGGCTATGGAAAACAACCCGTCAGGCAGCTACTATCTGGCAAACGACATCGAGGTGCCTGCCAATCTGACGCTGTTTACAAGCTATAATAATCCGTTCACCGGCACATTGGACGGCAACGGACACGCCATCAAGGGATATACCTACATTTCCAATGGGGAGTGGAACGAGAATGTCGCACTCTTTGCCTATGCGAAAAATGCGACTTTCAAAAACCTGAAGATGACGAATGTCAATATCAGCCTTAACCAGGCAGGTAATGTGGCCGCACTGGTTGCTGCTTCCGAAAGCTGTAAATTCACCGACATCAGCATTTCCGGCAAGATCACCGGTAAGTATCTGCGTCAGGCTGCAGGCGTCGTTGCTTACAGCTATGAAGGCGGCACGCTGACAGGCTGCAAGAACAGCGCAGATATTACGGTTACGGATGCCGCTGAGGGAAGCAGCGCAGCAGGTGTTGCCGGGTTCATAGGATCTGATGGCTCTATGAAAAACTGCTCCAACACCGGAAATATCAGCATCAGCGGTAACATCGAAGAAGACGGTTTCAGCGCAGCAGGTGTTGCCAATTTTATAGGGAAGACCACTTCCTGCAAGAACTCCGGCACCATCACCGTATCGGCAACAGGAAACGGACAGATGATTGAAGCCTGCACAGCTGCAGGTGTTGCAGGCGAAGTCGAAACTGCGGTTTCCTGCAGCAATACCGGCAAGGTCAGCATGAACGCCACCATTGCGGCCGTAGACCCGCATAAGATAGGCGGCGTCTTTGGGTATGTATCAAAGTCGGCAAGCAAATGTTACAACAAAGGTACAGTCAGCTACAGCGGCAGCTCCTATCGGGGTGTTTATGCCGGCGGCCTGGCTGCAAGCGCTATTAAGGTCAGCCAGTCCTATAACAAGGGGGCTGTAACCGTCAAGATGCCGAGTGCCAAGAGAGCGGATGAAAACAAGGTCGGCGGACTCTGCGGCATGGTTACGGACATGCGCAACTGCTATAACACAGGCAGCATCACTGTAACCGGCGTAGCTTTTGTCGGTGGTATCGCAGGCTATGCAGATCCTTGGGATAGCAAGGTCGTATCCAACTACAATACCGGCAAGATCAAAGCCTCTACCAAGGGAACATTCAAAGGCCAGGTCATCGGCGGTTATGAAGGAGCAGAAGTCGTACGGAAGCGCAATATCTACGATAACTACTATACCGGTTCGGGCAAGGCGTACGGTGCTGCGTCGGTTACATGGAAGGACTGGGTTGCCAAGGCCACCAAGGTTTCCTCCATCAGTGAATCAAAGTGCCCTAAACTAAGCTCTAAATACTGGACATATTCCAGCAAATATAAGAGGATGATCCTGAAGAACAATAAGGAAAAATAAAAACTAAGGAAAGGAATGAAAAAACATAAGGAACTACATACTACTACAAAGTACGCGGATATGTAGAAATCGATGGCCAGAAGTACTACACTGATTACTCCCTTAAGGCAATCAGAACAATAAAATAGGGCTTGACTGGTACAACGCTATTTTATATTATTAATGTAACTGAAACATTCAGTAAAAACATTCGCAGAAGGAGGTTTTTGAGACCGTGAAAAAGAAAATTGCTATAATCCTGTCTTTATTGCTGTGCGTGACCATGTTCCCGATGGAGGCACAAGGTGCCATAAAGAGTGCAGGTGAGCCGACAGAGGTAGAAAGCCTCATTTCAAGCGAAAACTTAGAG
>JALFXR010000019.1 GCA_022787405.1 Bacillota bacterium | reverse complement strand
AGTCAGGTTGCCGCCTTCTATCAGTTTCTGTATGAAGCTTCTCGACGTTTCTGATAAAAGCAAAGAAAGCACTGAATCAATTCTAGTGCTTTGAGTTTCTTTGTCTATTAAAAAAGTGTACCTTTCCTGCTGTTCCATAGTCACCCGCCTCCTGTATTCTAAGCCTTTTCGTCAGGTTTATCAAAGACAAACATGTACAGGATCAGGAATCCGCAGCCTACGCATATTGCAATGTCTGCCACATTAAACACCGGGAAGAAATGCATGTCAAACATGTCAGTAACATATCCCCGGACTGCTCTGTCAATAAGATTGCCTACTCCTCCGGCAATAATAAGCTCCAGTGACAAAAGCAGGGTCCAGTGACTGTTCTTGTGTTTTTCCATGTACCATACAGCTATGCACAGAGCAATGAATGTAATGACCATTATCATTTTACCCCGTCCTGTAAAAAGGCTGAAAGCCGCTCCTCTGTTCTGCACATAGGTTATGCTGAAAATGCCGCCTATTACCGGTATTGTCTGTCCACAGTACATGGTGCTCCTAACCAGAAGCTTTACCAGATGGTCTGTCAACAGTACTCCCAAAATAACAAGATACCTTATTTTTTTCATCTGATGTTTACCATTGTCTTAGTAAGATCGCTCGCAGTCTCCGTCTGATGGCCGCGTTCCTGCACATCAGGCGCTGCCACCTGAGTAACTTCGTCTGCCTCAGTAAGTGATGCCGGCAGAAAATCCTTTTCGAAGTCGGCCAGAAAATCAGAACCGGCAAAATCCAGTCTTTCCAGCTCTGTCTCCAGCATCTTCTTATACCTTTCTCTAAGTGTCTCAACCCTTTCCTTGAGACGATTTCCTTCATCGGTATATTTCGCTATGGACTCTCTAGCCTCCCTTGTTATCAGGCTGGCCTCAAGCTCCGCATTCTTAAGCAGAATCTCTGCTCTTCTCTCTGCACTGGCTGCTATGTCGTTCATAAGCGACTTGGCCGCTTCAAGTGTCTCATAAACCGAAGTTTCCGTTGACATGTGCTTATCCACCTGTACATGGGCTTTGCTCAGCTCATCCTTAAGCTGCCTGTTTTCCCTTATAAGCTTCTCCATGTCGAGAATTATAAGATCAAGGAATTCATCTACCTCTTCTTCATTGTACCCTTTTTTTGCTCTCGAAAATTCTTTGTTTTCAATATCTGCAGGTGTTATCATAATTATCCTCCGCTAAAAAATCATGTAAATAAGCCGAACCAGCAGATTGGTCACTGCCTGAAGCAGTATAAGCGCAAGAAACAATGAAAAATCAAGCATTCCTGTGTTGAATCTGCTGAGAAGTCTGCGGCACGGTGCCACAAAAGGTTCCGTAAACCTGATAAGCACACCGTAAATCTTGCCGAGAGGGCTGTACGGATCCTGTGCAAACCAGCTGAGCAATGCTCTTATTATCATTGCCGCACTTATTATCTCGGCAAACATATAAATGGCATAAACCAATATTGATTTCATCTAACTCTCCTATCTCCACGGATTCTTATTTCCGCCGAACTCAAATCCTCTGTCCTCCTGATTAGCTGCAATATCAACGCTTTCCGGTGCGAAAATAAAGATATTGTTTGCCACCTTCTGAACATTTCCGTTAAGAGCGTACGTAGCTCCGCTTAAGAAATCAAAAATCTTCTTGGCAGTTTCCGTTTCAATCTTTTCAAGATTGATGATTACAGGTCTTCTCCCCTTGAGACTGTCCACCAGTTTTGGACACTCGTCAAAGCTCTTTGGCTCTATTACCACCAATTTGAACGCATTGGTTCCGGCAATTGAAACACGCTTTTCCACAGGAACAGCCTTTACCGCATCCGCCCCCTTAGGCTGAAAACTTGTCACAGGCTTTCTTTCCTCTCTGCGTATTTCCTCCTTCATGGAGTTTACTTCATCTTCTGTGAAGTCATCGTCTATTTCCTCAATTCCCACCAGTTTCTTGAATGCATCTGAAAATCCCATGTTTATCCTCCTGTTTTCCTCTATTCACCCTGTTTTTTTGAATAATCTCTAGCTCCGAAAATCATTGTGCCAACTCTGATAAGGTTGGATCCGGCTTCAATTGCCACCTCAAAATCATTGGACATTCCCATGGAGAGGTATTTAAAGTCCAGATTAGGATGCTGTATTTTACCATATTCATCGTAAAGTTTTTTAACCTCTTCAAAGTAAATCTTTGCATCTTCAGGATTGTCCTCATAAGGGGCGATACACATCAACCCTCTGATACGCACATTCGGGCAGTTCGCCAGAATATCCTGAATCATCTGTCCTGTCTCGCCGGTAGTGATACCGAACTTGCTTTCCTCCATTGCTGAATTAACCTGAATAAGTATGTCCATAGTCAGTCCGTGCTGAGCCGCACGCTTGTCTATTTCCTCTGCAAGCTTCAGTGAGTCCACCGAATGTATCATAGCAACCTTGTCGATGATATATTTTACCTTGTTAGTCTGAAGATGCCCTATCAGGTGCCATCTTACAGGCTTGACACGGTCATATTTATTCATTATCTCCTGAACCTTGTTTTCGCCTATATCAGTAATTCCGCAATCTATAGCTTCATTAATCTCATCCACATCGTGCAGCTTGGTTACAGCCACCAGCAGAACATCATCTCCTGTTCTTCCGCTTTTCTCTGCAGCCCGTGCCTTGAGCTGATTCACATGTTCAATATTGTCTTTAATAGGCATATTATTCACTTCCTTTTGTCGTTTCGGCCGTCTCCGGCTGTTTAAGTATTTCGTCGTAGTTTTCTACGGTTTCTACCTGATTTCCTTCTTCATCGTTGAAAAAGTTTTTCTCTACGACGGTCTTATCTCCATTGGTCAGCAGAACCTTAACAGGCACAAAGCTGGCTCTGTCAAGACGTTTGCTTTTTACATAAACGCCCTTCTGACCGTCTTTTTCAGTAATGCTGTCTGTTTCGAGGATTATGCCGCTCTTGCTCGTTTTAATCAGCTTGCAGCTTCCCATTCTTATTTTGTCGAACTTTTCGTAATACCTGTTGCACGAAAGAATGAGCTGTACCTTCTGCCCCTGGCGGTTTTTCTGTGATATCTTCATTTTTACACGGGTCGTATCCTCAAATTCAACAGTAATGCTGCTTCCCTCATTCCAGCTTTCTGCTTCAGCAGAATCAATCCAGCACACCAGATACCAGTCATTATTATCCACTATTTTGAAGATAGGGACTCCTCTTTGAACACTGCCTTCTGAGCATTCCTTAACCTCGTACGACTGCTTCTCTTCGTCGGATAGTTCCAGATTTTTCTCGGTGATGGTCTGCATGTTTTCCGGAGTATACACCTCTTCCAGCCCATCGTAAAAATAGCTTACCAGACCGCGCTTCTGACAATAGTATCTGGTACTTCCCACATCTGCTATGTGTGAATTTCTGCGTACAAGTTTTCCCGCTGCTGCTGCCCTGCTTACTGCACCGCTGTTGTCAGATACGTATAGCTTTTCGTTTCTCACGGCTATAAAGCTGCTATTCTGGCTTACTTCAAGGATGCCGTATTCCGCAGTATATGTCTCAACAAAAATTCCCGATACCTGCGGCACCACATAAATCACAACATAAAGAATTACGAAAACAACGGCATAAGCCAGTATCATTAATTTTAATCTGTTATTCTTAGTCTTCATCATTCTAATATTACCACAAAATGTGGGGGGTTACAATAACTCTGCTAAGGTTTTAGTACTATTTCATCAAGTATTTTTTTCTCATCCTTCGACAAGGTTTTTTCTTTTTCAATATATGCCTTCCACAGATCCGGTCTTTTTTCTTTTGTAAGCTCCAATGATTTTCTGAACTGCCAGAGATGGATAAGTTTATGATTCCCATTGAACAAAACCTCCGGAACTTCAAGTCCCTCATAAACTCTTGGCTTTGTATACTGATCATACTCGAGGAGACCTGAATATATGGACTCGTCAGTGGCGGACTCCTTAGTACCCAGCACATGGGGTACAAATCTAGATACCGCATCTATCATGACCATGGCAGCCAGTTCTCCGCCGGTAAGGATATAGTCTCCTATTGAAACCTCCTCCATATTCCAGTAATCCAGCACCCTCTGATCTACGCCTTCATAGTGGCCGCATAGAATCACCATTTCGTCCAGTCCTGCCAGCTCCTCTATTTTGGCCTGATCAAGCACCTTGCCGCGAGGCGACATATACATGATTTTTTTGCCTTCAGCGTTTATAGACCTGAGGGCATCAAAAATAGGCTGGCAGAACATTACCATGCCCACTCCGCCTCCAAAAGGAGTGTCATCGGCCTTATTATGTCTGTCCTTGCTGAAATCTCTTATATTTATTATATTAAAGTCAAGTATTCCCTTTTCACCTGCACGTCCCAGTATGCTGCTGTCTGTCACAGCTGTGAACATTTCAGGGAAAAGAGTCAAAACATTTATTTTCATCATTTTTTCTCCGACAAAGGCCTCAAAAACTATGCCTCCACTGCCCCGTCCAGAAAGCCGGGTATCAGGCTTACGATAACGGTTTTTTCGTCTATTCTTATTTCCTTTACAAATTCACCTACGGCAGGAATCAGGACTTCCTTGCTTGAAGCTGTCTTTATCTGGTATATGTCCTGAGCCGAATTCTGCAGCACATCTGTTATTACACCGATTTCTTCTGCTGTTTCTGCTTTCTCTGCTTCGTTTATAACGCGACACCCGATGAGATCCCTGATGTAAAACGTATCCTCAGGAAGTTCCCTCAGATCAGCCTCCGTAATGTAGACATCGCAATCCTTCAATGCTTCAGCAACGTTTCTGTCGTCTACTCCCTTAAGTTTCAGAATAGCCATATCCTTCTGGTAGCGAACGCCTTCTATTTTGTATTTTTCCATGAGATGCTTCTTCGCCGAATTTCTTTCCACCAGAATTTCATCAAGCTCCTCGAATCTTTCCTTATAATCCGAATAGTGGTATACCTTCACCTCACCGCGAAGAGCCACCGCGTTTACAATTTTTCCAATCTTTATATTTTCCACTAAGACCTCTCCATACACATAAGGCACATGACCTTTTACAAAATCATGTGCCCATTCAAATCGCAATTCAACCATTATTCTTTAATGATTTCCACTGTCACCTTTTTATTTTCTTTGATGGCCGCAGCCTTAACAACGGTACGCAGAGCCTTAGCGATTCTTCCCTGCTTACCGATGACCTTACCCATATCGTCAGGAGCAACTCGAAGCTCAATAACTGTACCCTGTCGTCCGTCTGTTTCTGTTACAACGACATCCTCGGGGTTGTCTACAAGTGACTTTGCAATTGCTTCAACCAACTTAGTCATTAGTTTTCACCGCTTCCTTATTATTCGATAATTCCAGATTTCTTAAATAAAGCCTTTACTGTTTCTGTAGGCTGTGCACCGTTTGCAAGCCACTTCTTAGCCTTTTCTGCATCAATCTTGATTTCCT
Source organism: Bacillota bacterium (assembly GCA_022787405.1). Lineage (GTDB taxonomy): Bacteria > Bacillota > Clostridia > Peptostreptococcales > Anaerovoracaceae > SUG1106. The sequence goes on along the minus strand of JALFXR010000019.1, from coordinate 1,046 downwards.
TAGGTTCTGTCATAGGGTTGTAATATCCTACTTCTTCGATGAACTTACCATCTCTAGGTGCTCTTGAATCTGCAACTACTACTCTGTAAAACGGCTGCTTGTGTGCGCCCATTCTCTTTAATCTGATCTTAACCATTTTTAAAATTCCTCCTTAAAATAATCCTTTAAATCTTTTATTTTTTTTCATAAAGTTAGGGTTGCTGAATTGTTTCATCAGCTTTTTTGCGTCCTCATACTTTTTGATTAAACTGTTTATCTTGCTGACAGGCTGTCCTGAACCCGCAGCGATTCTTTTTCTTCTGCTTGCATTAAGCAGAGAAGGGTTTCGGCGTTCCTCCAGCGTCATGGAGCATATAATCGCTTCCATCTGTCGGAACTCCTTTTCACTTTTTTCTATTTCATCGTCACTGACGGACTTGGAGTTCATACCCGGCAGCATTTCCAGCATCTTGCCGATACCGCCCATCTTCTGAACCTCGCCCATCTGATCGAGGAAATCCTCAAGGGTAAATTCGTTTTTCCGAATCTTTTTCTCCAGCTTGGCTGCCTTCTCCTCGTCGTAGCTTTCCTGTGCCTTTTCGATAAGTGAAAGCATATCTCCCATTCCCAGGATTCTGCTGGCCATTCTTTCCGGGTGGAAAGGCTCTAGAGCGTCGAACTTTTCGCCCATACCGATGAACTTCACCGGCTTGCCTGTAACCTTCTTCGCGGAAAGGGCCGCCCCTCCTCGGGAGTCGCCGTCCATCTTGGTCATTACGATACCGTCAATACCCAGCTTATTGTTAAATCCTTCAGCTGCGTTTACTGCATCCTGACCTGTGAGAGCATCTACCACCAGCAGAATCTCGTGAGGCTTGATTGCCTTCTTGACTCTTACCAGTTCTTCCATCAGCTCTTCATCTATCTGAAGTCGGCCTGCCGTATCGACTATAAGCACGTCGAAGCCCTTTCTTTCGGCTTCCTGACGGGCCTTAAGTGCGATATCTTCAGCCACTCTGTTTTCTCTGTCTGTATATACAGGTACATCTACGGTTCTGCCCACGACC
>JALFXR010000151.1 GCA_022787405.1 Bacillota bacterium | reverse complement strand
TGGCGTGATACACGTATCAGCTTGTTTATAGTTTCAACCATGTGTACAGGTATTCTTATAGTTCTGGCCTGGTCCGCTATGGAACGTGTTATAGCCTGTCTTATCCACCATGTAGCATAGGTGGAAAATTTATATCCTTTGGTGTAGTCAAACTTGTCAACAGCTTTAATAAGACCCAGATTTCCTTCCTGAATAAGGTCTAGGAAAAGCATCCCTCTGCCCACATATCTCTTGGCGATGCTCACAACAAGTCTGAGGTTTGCCTCGCAAAGCCTTTTTTTAGCTTCCTCATCGCCCTGCTCCATTCTCTTGGCAAGCTCGATTTCCTCATCCGCTGATAGCAGGGGAACTTTGCCAATCTCCTTCAGATACATTCTTACAGGATCATCTACTGCTATTCCTTTAGGCAGACTGGATTCAAGATCTACATCTGCAGGCTCATCCATAATAAGATCAGGATCCTCCGGCAGATCAACATCATCGTTCAGCAAAATATCGAAATCATCAGGCTCTGCTTCAGACACAATTTCTATGTCCTTGGACATAAGAGCCTCATAGATATCATCTATCTGATTTTTGTCAAGATCTGTTGCTTCCAGCACGTCAGCCACTGCTGAATAGGTAAGCTTGTTTTTTGACTGCTTGGCTTTTTCCAGGAGAATATTAATCAGCTCCTGCTTTTTTTCAGCAGGCGTTGTTAATGCTTCTTCTTTTTTTTCAACTGTTTCTCCGGTATTGATTTTTTTCTTATCTTCTGCTGTCATTATTTCCTTCCCCCAAAAGAGTTTATTTCTCGCTGAACATTCATCAGCTCTTCTGTAAGTCCTTTTATTGAATCACTGCCTGTTTCCTCATCGGCAAGTGCCAGCATGTCAATGAGTTCCTGTTCACGTTTCACAGCTTTGTTCAGTCTCCAGGTTCTGATGCATTCATCGAAAACCTGTTCCTCATTACCCGCTATTATTACAGCGTCCGTTGCATCAGTGAAAGCCTGGCTTTCCATAGGATCAAGACTGTCCGTAATATCAGAAGGCTCGAAGCCGCCTCTGAGACCGTAAAACTCAAACATCAGATTCACTATTTTTCTGCCCAGTTCACTTTCAATTATACCGTCATATTCGATCAGTTTCTCCGCAAAGCAGGGATTAATCATCAGTACTTTAAGCACAGTGGCTTCCATCCCCGAAAGCTCTTTTCTGCCTTCATTATCCTCCTGCCTTCGTCTCAGCTGCCTTACAATTCCGGTATTATTATTGCCTGAGATTTCCAATTTTATTGCACCCTCGGCAATTTTTAACTCATGCGATAACTTTTTTATATATATGTCAGCCTCCACAGGACTGAGACTTTTTAATATATCAGCGGCACGCTTCATATAATCGATTTTGCCATCGTCCGTATCAAGGTTCAATCCTTTCCTGGCAGCATTCAACTTGTAATCAGTCATGGGCAGAGCTCCGTCAACAAGTTTTCTAAAAGCCTCTCTGCCGTTTTTCTTTATAAACTCGTCCGGGTCCTTACCATCCGTTACATGCAGGACCTTCACCTTAAGGTCTTCTGCCCCCAGCACATCTATTCCTCTCAATGCCGCATTCTGGCCTGCAGTATCGGCATCATAGGAAAGCACCACATTTCTTGTATAACGTTTCAAAAGTCTTGCCTGATTTTCCGTCAAGGCTGTCCCAAGAGACGCACCAACATTACGTACACCGTGCTGGTACAGGGAAATTACATCCATATACCCTTCTACTAATATGGCATAGCCTTCCTTCCCTACATCCTGTTTAGAAAGATTGAGGGCATAAATATTGTTTTTTTTCTGGAAAATCCTATTCTCTGGTGAATTCAGATATTTGGGCATGGCATCCCCGATGGCTCTGCCTCCGAATCCGATTACCTTTCCGCTGGTGTTTATAATCGGGAAAATAACTCTGTTTCTGAACTTATCATAATATTTACCGTTTTTTTCAGAAATCAAACCTAGTTCAAGCAAAACTTTTTCATCGACACCTTTACTTTTAAAGTATCTATAAAGGCTGTCCCAGCTGTCATCAGCATATCCTATTCCAAACTTTTTTAATATGGAATCCTCTATACCTCTCTTTTTCATGTAGGAATACCCCTGATTCTTTCCTTCAGTAAATGCACGGTAAAAGAATCTGGCTGCTTCCCTGTTTACTTCATAATACTTTTCTCTTTCCTGATTGCCGCCCCCACCTATCTTTATCTCTATGCCATGTTCCTTGGCAAGCTTCTCAACGGCTTCAGTAAAATCCAGGTTATAGTAGCGTTTGGTGAACTCGATGGCATCACCCGATGCACCACATCCGAAACAGGTAAAAATCTGTTTCTGCTCCGATACAACAAAAGAAGGCGTCTTCTCGTTATGAAACGGGCACACGCCTTTATAATTGGCACCGGCTCTTTTAAGGGGCACCACACGTCCGACAACATCCACGATGTTTATCTGATTTTTGAGATCTTCGATTGTAGCCCCGGAATTTCCGGCAAAAGAATGACTCATTTTCATCTCCCTTAAAAACGTTTATACGTTAATATACGACAAAAATATGTCTTTTCCTTTTTTAGTTATGTGTTTTTTGTGTGAAATTTGGATGTGTTTTATTTCCAGCCCTTAGGCACGAAAAGCTCAGTATAGGTTGCAAGTGCAAATCTGTCAGTCATACCTGCCACATAATCTTTAGCTGCCTCTGCTCTGCCGTCAATTTCGGCTATTCGCTGCAGGTCATCAGGCATCTGTTCAGGGTTATCCATAAAATGTTTATATAAAGAACTTAACACCACCTCAACCTTGGCCAGATCTTCCTCACGCTTCACTCTGCCGCTTTTATATACGTTTGCAAACATGAAATTGCGTAGATTGTTAAGCTCCTCCCTGTACTCCGGACTCTGCACTATGGCATCCTTGCCGTCGCTGTTCCTGATAACATCCACCACCATATTGTTGATGCGTTCACGATGACTCCTGCCAAAAAGCTCCAGCGAAGTCCCAGGTATATCCTCCAAAGAAATCACACCGCTTCTCACAGCGTCATCGATGTCATGGTTGATATATGCTATCCTGTCACTTATCTTAACAATCTGTCCTTCAAGAGTAAAAGGCATGTTGCCGCCCGTATGGTTTACTATGCCATCACGTACCTCCTCTGTCAGATTCATCCCTCTCCTGGATTGAGTTGATTCGAGGACATCAACTACGCGAAGACTCTGCTCGTTGTGCTTAAATCCACCTTCATGAATTTTATCCAGCACTTCCTCGCCGTTATGGCCAAAGGGAGTATGTCCCAAGTCGTGACCAAGTGCAATGGCTTCTACCAGGTCCTCATTAAGATTCAGAGCCCTTGCAAGGGTTCTGGCTATTTGAGATACCTCAATAGTGTGGGTAAGTCTTGTTCTGAAATGGTCACCTTCTGGAGCCAGAAAAACCTGTGTCTTGTGCATAAGTCTTCTGAAAGCTTTTGAATGTATTATTCTGTCTCTGTCACGCTGAAAATCTGTTCTTATTTCACACTTTTCTTCGGGAAACCTTCTTCCTTTGGACTGAGCGCTTTTAACCGCCTTTTCCGAAAGGAACTTAAACTCTCTTCTTTCCAAATCTTCTCTAAGTAACATCTTAACCCTCCTGTCACGACATCTATATTCCTGTATGCCCGAATCCGCCTGCACCTCGCTCTGTTTCGTCTATCTCATCTGCCGCCTCAAATTCTGCCCGTATATATGAGGAAAAGACAACTTGCGCAATTCTGTCGCCGTTATGTATGGTATATGGCTCACTGCCCCAGTTAATAACAGGTATATTCCATTCTCCGCGGTAGTCGCTGTCCACAGTTCCTACTCCATTTACCAGACCTATTCCATGTTTGATGGAAAGCCCGGACCGAGCTCTTACCTGAGCTTCAATGCCCTGAGGAAGTTCTACAAATAAGCCGGTTGGGATTAACCGTCTTTCTCCCGGCATCAATGTGACAGGTTTATCCGGCAGGTATGCCTTGAGATCAGCACCTGCAGAGCCCTCTGTAGCATACTCAGGCATATATCCGCTTTTGCTGACTACTTTTATTTTATTCAGAATGCTGCTCTTCATCACATGCCTCCCTATTGCCATTTCCAGATCTTCTTCCAATCTACCCTCTTATTGGTAACTGCAACACCTGAATATGCAGCGGGATTGCAGATCAGCTTCTTTACATTGTCAATATCATCTATAGTAACCTTGTTTATGCCTTCAACAACCTCATCTGCAGTAAAGATTCTGTTAAGTAGCATAAGATTCTTACCATTGGCAAACATGCGACTGGCCACGTTTTCCTGTCCGAAAACATAGCTGCTCTTCATCTGCTCCTTGGCCATAGAAAGCTCGTCTTCCGATACTCCGTCACGGCTGAGAATTTCAAGCTCTTCTTCAATACCTCCAAGGGCATCTTCTATTTTATCATGACCGACACCCGCATAGATGATAAAGCATCCGTCACTGCTGAATGAACTGTTCATGGAAAATACACTGTATGCGAGGCCCTTTTCTTCTCTTATGTTCTGGAAAAGTCTCGAGCTCATGCTTCCGCCCATTATGTTGTTAAGAAGAGAAAGAGCATAATATCTTTCATCATCCAAAGCGATTCCTTTCGTCGCAAGGCAGATATGGCTCTGCTGTATGTCTTTGACCAGAACTTTAAATGAAGGTTTATACGGAACTGTTTCTGGCTGCTGTTTCTGTTTTGATGGCGCTATTCTTTCAAATTTATCCTCAAGAAAACTGCAGAAGCTTTCCTCATCAAAGTTTCCGGCTACAGATACCACTATGGAATCTCTTGTATATTCCCTTTCTTTATATTCAGTAAGAACTCTTCTGCTTATGCCCTTAAGTGATGTAGGTGTACCTATGATGCTCCTTCCCAAAGGATTGCCCTTAAACACCAGCTCCGTTGCTGTATCGTGAGCCAGATCGTCAGGCTGATCCTCAATCATCTTTATTTCCTCGCAGATTACCTTTCGTTCCTTAGTCATCTCACGGCTGTCGAACACTGCATTGTTTATCATGTCAAGAATAACTTCCGCACCTTTCTCAAGATTATCGGAAATAGTCTTTACATAGTAACAGGTTGCCTCTTTACCTGTAAATGCATTCATCTGTCCGCCTATTTTATCAATATCCTCAGCTATCTGGCGGGCATTCCTCTTCTCTGTACCCTTGAACATCATATGTTCTATAAAGTGGGACACCCCTGAATTCTCAGAACTTTCACAGACAGCGCCAGCCTTTACCCATACGCCGAAAGCCGCCGACTTTACATAATCTATTTTTTCCATTATAACCCTGACACCGCAGCTCAGAGTTCTTACCTTAATTTCACTCATTGAATTCCCCTCCGGTCAATTTAATATAAGTCGTCTCAAACAAGGTTTATTGTAACACACTTTTGGCAAAATTCATATACTATGAGAGAAAGATATTGGACTTTAAGGAGGTAAATTTATGAGCTGCTTTGGTGGAAGAGTATCCCAGGACCTCTATCAAAATTGCTGTAACGCCAATGTCCTATGCGAATTTAACGGAGATTTAAGTAATGTGGTTTCGGAACCAATTTATGTGCAGAAAGTGTACGATGCGGTTCTTTTTAACCTTCAGGGTATGAAAACTGTTCAGAACCAGAGCTTTACTCCCCGCATCCCGCAGGGACACAGAGTTAAGAGAGTGATAGATATCAGATGCAGGCGGAGCTTCAATCCGGATAATGTAGAAGATCCTGCAAACCTTACGCTTGATGTTAACACCACGATTTCAGGTGCTACATTCCTGAAAAACAGCGCCGGTGAAGAACTTACCGCAGTCGGCGCAGACGGCAACTTTTCGCAAAAACTTCTCTACGCAGATACTTCGGACTGCGATGATCAGTGCATGGGCACGCCGGTTTTCGGCACGCAGAACATATCAATTACAGGAAATGTGATCATAGAAATAGATCTTCTCCTGTGTGACAGCTGCAATAACGAAAGCATATTTACAATACGAACAGAGGTCAACATCGCTGCAAAAGATCATCCTCTGGTACTTACAAACTTCTTTGAAATCTGCATGCCATCAGCCATTGATACGGCCTTCCTGCCGAGATTTACTGAATTCTGTAATTCCTCATGTGAAGCCAGACTGGCCACAAACAATCACGGGCGTGACCTGTGCATAGGACCTGATGGCAGTGTTACAGGCAATCTGATTGTTGCTATATGTGTAACGTGTGAGAAAAAAATCGTTGTACCGGTCCAGCTGTGCGTTCTGTCCACAGGTTTTGCCCAGGCGGCTGCACAGCAGAATGCTATATGCACCACCTTCCCAACACTGTTTCCTAATCAGATAAAACCGTGTGACACCATAGAAAACTGCGGTGAAAACTGTCATGAAAAAGAGGAAAACTGTCGATGTGATGACATATGCGATGAGAGACATGATGCATGTGATTCATGCAATGACGGAAACAGCAGAGGCAGAAGACCTCAGCCAAGACGATAAAAAACAGGGCCTCGATAATGCGGGGTCCTGTGATTTTTTATGAATATTTCTTTATATGAACATCTGATATACACCTGCAGTCCTCAGACCGGCTTCTGCTATCCCGATGTTTATGCTTTCCTCATACTCAGCAGGTGCGCTCCAGCATAACCCGCAGCTGGCGGAAATATTTCT
>JALFXR010000131.1 GCA_022787405.1 Bacillota bacterium | reverse complement strand
TCCCTGCTGTAGCATTAACCTTTGCTCTAGGCTCAGGTATTGGTTTAGGTGGTGCTGTAATTTGGTCTATTGAAGCAGGACGAGGCAATTTAGAAAAAGCCTATAACAGTTTAAAAGTTGCCTTAATCTTACTGGCTCTCGTCTCTTTAATTATCGCCATCGTGCCTTTTGTATGGATGGACGAAATTCTTGATGTATTAGGAGCTAGAGGTGATGTTGCATCTTATGGCAAGATTTACTTATGGTACATGTTTGGTGCTGCCATTATTCAGTTATCAGGCTCAGTCTTTGTACCCTATGTGAGAAACAATGGCGGTGTAACCTATGCAACTTACTTCATGGTCATTGGTTTTGCCATGAACATTGTTCTAGACTATGTACTCATCATGATCTTTCCTTTTGGAATTCATGGTGCTGCCATCGCAACTTTATTAAGCCAGGCAGTTACTATAGTTGGCTGCATCTATTACATTAAACAACACCAGATGCTAAAGCTTTCAAAACCTGTAAATGTACAGAAAACCTCACTTAAGAGCATGAAAATTGGTATTGCGCCGTTTGGTATCAATATGTCACCTATGGTTTCTGTCTTTTTTATGAACCGCTATTCACTTTATTATGGCGGAGCTTTAGCGGTATCAACCATTTCTTGTATTGAATTCATACTCTCCTTTGTATACTGCGTTCTTCAAGGCGTAGGCGCAGGCGATCAGACTTTGATGAGTAGATTCTATGGAGAAAGGAGATTTACTGACTACGCAATTACAAGACGCCTGTCCTTGTTCACAGCGCTGTTTTTAGCAACTGTAAGTATCGTCATCATTTTTGTTGCAAGAGATAATTTAGGCAATTTATTTGGTACTTCTGATGAGGCAGCACTTGAGATTGCAATTGCAACTCCTGTGTTCTTAGTAGGTATGTTCTTTTATGCTTACAGCAGGATCTGCTCAAGTGACTTTTATTCAACTGAGTGTGAAACCATATCTTACGTCTGCATTTATGCCGAACCTATCATGCTAATCGTTTTACTTTTGATTATTCCAAGATTCTACTCACTTACAGGTGTATGGTGTTATCGCAAATTCTTACAGCATGTATCAGCTTTAATCTAAGTAAAAAGCCCCTTGTAAAAAGAGATAGGAGTAAAGGAGAATAAAACAGTAGAGCTTAAAGGAGAGTTTTAATAAGAACTGATAATTACTACAAGGTCAAGCAATATAGCCTGACCTTGTGATTAAATTACTTTAATTGAGAAATCTTTTACTTTAAAAGATTGTCATCTGTAAAGTAATCAATACGCATTGCGTGCTTTACTTCACTTAAAGTCTGAGCTGCTGTTTCACGTGCTTTAGCTGTACCCTGCTTTAAGATCTCATAAACATCAGGGAGTCTCTTTTCCCAATCATTGCGTCTTTCACGAATTGGGCGAAGTTCTGTCTGGATAACATTGTTTAAGAACTTCTTAACTACCATGTCACCTAAACCGCCACGCTGATAATGAGCTTTTAACTCATCTAGGTTCTTGTAGTCAGGTAAGTACTCAGCAAAATACTCATCCTTGCAGAATGCATCAAGATAAGTAAATACAGGGTTACCTTCAACATGACCAGGATCTTCTCTACGCAGGTGAGTAGGATCTGTGAACATAGACATAACTTTCTTTTTGGTGTCTTCTTCAGTGTCTGATAAGTAGATGCAGTTACCTAATGACTTACTCATCTTAGCTTTACCATCGATACCTGGTAATCTTAAGCAAGATTTATTAGTAGGTAATACAATCTTAGGCTCAACTAGGGTCTCGCCGTAAACTTCATTGAATTTTCTTACAATCTCACAGCACTGCTCAATCATTGGCATCTGATCTTCACCTGCAGGAACTGTAGTTGCCTTAAAGGCGGTGATATCTGATGCCTGGCTTACTGGATAGCAGAAAAAGCCTAATGGCAGACTTGTTTCAAAATTCTTTTGTTTAATCTCTGCTTTTACAGTTGGGTTACGCTGAACACGAGATACAGTTACTAAGTTCATATAGTAAACAGTAAGCTCAGCTAACTCAGGGATCATTGACTGAATAAAGATATTTGACTTGGTAGGGTCAATACCGCAGCTTAAATAATCTAAAGCTACCTGCATTACATTCTGGCGAACTTTTTCAGGATTATCAGCATTGTCAGTTAAAGCCTGAGCATCTGCGACCATGATATAAACCTCATCGTACTCGCCTGAATTTTGCAGACTAACGCGCTCTTTTAATGAACCTACATAATGACCTACATGTAGGCGGCCAGTTGGTCTGTCACCTGTCAAAATAATATTTTTCACAATAATCTCCGTTTATTTATTCTTTTGAAAGTTGAATTCAACTTTGAATACGACTTAACCAGATCTTAAATAAGAGGCTGTTTCTGTGTACTATTTTACTAATACAAAAAGAAGTGGTAAACACTTATCAAAAACAGTCCATTATTATGCATGATCTTTAGGAAAAATCAGAATATTAAGCACTGACTGACATGATAAGTGTGAACTCAGAAACAAAAAGATGTAATTAGTAAGAAATAACTAATTATGATTATTCTGTTTAATAATGGCTGAATGTGTAGTACCTGTAATCCCATACGTTCCATTAAAACATCCAGAATCGGCCTCTTTTATAAAGTTTTTCAGTTGAGGATCGTACATATCAGCTCAAATTATTAAATCATCAGTAAACTTAGCACATTGCTATTCAGATTCTATCTCTCTTAATGATTTTCCTTTTATATTTTTCCATACTGCAGGTCCGCTGACACTGTATCCGGTTACGAAATCAGCAGCTGCAGAAGAACTTGAAAATAATATATCCTCAGTCGTAATGTGCTCTTCGTTGACAAGTTCTGATGCTATATGTTTTTCACGAATAGCCTTCATGCCTTTTGACAGGGATTTCCCAGACGTATTCTCGTTAATTTCCGATCCTTTTAGAACGACAACCGACATTGATCAGTACGTTCGTTCGGTGGAATTGATCCACAGTGTTTTTGACCTCAAAATCGCCATTTTTACGACTTCGCTCGTTCTCGGAAACAGGTCAACACCCTTGATCCTACTTAATATATGCAAACGCACAGATTTCCCAATCGTCTCAAGACTTCAGTCTGAGGGAATAAGTCCAAAAGACCGCCGATTTCCATCCACTCGACTCAGGCTTTATTTCCTCCGCCACCATGCTTTCCCTTGGTAACAATAAATAGTGCGACACTGCCAACCGTACCCACTGCACCTAATATGCCATTTCTAATATTTGCATTCCTTTCGCGTCTGCAATTATCACATAGCTTGTGCTTATTCGTGCTTACGAGTTCGCACCCGCACTTCTTGCAGTAACGAATTTCTGGATCTTTATTATTGCTCATCAGAATCACCTCCGGTATATTCTGTTTCTGCGGTCAGCAGGTTATGTACTGAATAGTCAATTTGTGCCTTCGGATCAAAGGCTGTAATCCTCGCTGCAATATCAGTAAACTGATCAACAACTTCGATCCGCTTCTGAGAAGAATTCTCATTAAGCAACAATAATGTATCGCGCTTATTAAGTTTATTTTCCACAATGAAGGATTTAAATTCCTCCAAGCATTCCTTGCACGGTTCATATTCTCCCAGCATAGCGTATCCTTCACACTCGGTCTGCACAGAGTTAGTAATGTAAACAAGTGCCTGAAATGCGTCAATTGCCTTCCTGCTGACGTCTTTTTCTCCTTTGAAATCAAGCATCATTTGAAAATCCGACTTCTGGGAATGTTCGGTGATATGATACATATTCTGAGCAAAGTTCCGCATCAATACTCGCTTTGCATCTGTCGCACTATGTATAACATCCAGCATTGCCGCTTCTCTCAGTTTTGCATCCTGAATCAGCCTTGCTTGCATTAGTTTATCTCTTGCCCCTTCTGCCATAGCAAGACGATCATTCTGAAGCTCTACATGGATCTCTCTTATTGCATCACCAACATATTCTATTTCATCAAGAATCTGAGCCATTACCGCGTGCGTCGATAAATTATTTAATGACTGTGTGAGATTAGGCGTCAAAGTCATGTCCTCAAGTCTCACCTGTTTAACGAATCCATCTGCATCACGAATTGTTGGTAGTATTTCTCCCTGCTTATCAATGGTGAATCGATAGATTCCCTTATCTATTAAATCCTTCACATAGGAATCCATCTTAGCAACCATGATGTGATCTTTGCCTGCCATAGCTCCTATTACTTCTGCAATTGCAGGAAGCTTTACCTTGATATTTTCCCACTTACCAAAATACTGAATAAGACTTCTATTATCTTCATATGAAATAATGCTTAGGTCTCCGCGATTCGGCTGCCACTCTTCAATATCATATTCGAAGATCGGAACCATCTCGTATTTGTCTTGCTCACTGATTGGCCTCTTCGGATCGGCACTTTGAAATCCACAATGCGGACACTTCGTAGCTTTATCTGATATTTTTGTCCCGCACTCCGGGCATAGTATTCTGCTCATTTATTCACGACCTTTCCTTTTTTTTGATGTTTCATAAGAGGCCTTGTAATTTTTGCGAATTTATTAAACCCACTCGAATACAATCCACCGCTTCCGCAGGTCTCGTCTATCAAGACGCAATCTTTGATACAATGTGCTTCTCTCGAATATGCATTCCGATGCCCGTAGAAAGCCCTATTCTGCGGGCTTTTTCGCGTTTCAAAGGTCATATACCTGCCTGCGAAATTGCTCCGATATGCTCTTGCTGTAGCTATGCTCATTCCGGCTGCGCCTCCTTTCCGAAACCCCTAAATGGCAATCCTTAAAAAGTACGGGTATCCTTAAATTGTGCGAGGAAAACTTAAAAGGTTTAATCCTTGATATACGGCACAATCACATCGTAGAACTTCTTAGTCCAGTCGGCGTGGAAGTTTGCCATCTGGAGCCAGTCGGTCTCATTTTCGATGCTGACATTACTCAGCTGAATGAACACCTTGGACGACTTGATGTCATCGCCACGATTCCATTGGAGCGACGTACCAAGTGCGGATTCAATCTCCGCTTTATGTGTATAAAGGCTGTCGAAGGCGTCCTTGTTTTCCTGTTTATTGCCTCTGCCAAATACAACCTCTGCCCGCGCTGCATCGTAGTTTGCTACGCAGCACAGATAGAATCCTACGATGCCAAAGAAGCCATTGATCCAGTTATCCCTCGACGGATTCACATTGGAGAAGGAACCGTCCTCGCCGTGTGCCTTCTGTATGATTGGAAGTGCGTAAGTCCAGTATTTTCTCCGGAGCTCGTGACGGCTACCCGGCTCATCTGCATTGGCCTCGTTCTCATCGCGCAGGTAGAATACCAAGTCTGCCGGATCTTCATCGTGCAGCTTGAACAGACGGCTCAGAACGGACAGCTTGCTCTGTGTGCTGGTGTTAGTCCACACATAGATGCCGTCACCGATTTCCACTGACTTCGTGAATGCATCCGGATTCGTGTTAAAGTGAAGAGCAATATTCTCCTCCTCCGACATGGCCAGCTTTGTGATAATAGCCTTGTCCTCGGCATACAGAATCTGAATAACCTTTTGGAACATCTCAACCCAGCTCGTTACCGGCTGTTCAGTGTTCTTAAAGGTGAACTTTGCAATCAGTCGTCCGGTCAGCTCTCCTTCATCCTCAAGAGTATAGGTATCGAGCTGCTTTTCTTCAGGTTTGTATTCTGTGACAGGCGCTGCCCAGATTGAAAGAGCCCGACCCATGAGATATTCGCTGCGTTCTTCCAGCTCGGCCAGCGTCCACTTATCCTTCTTGGCAATCCAAGTATTCATGCGGATACCGCTGTCATCGAAGCCATTCTGCATGGTTTTCTTTTCCGTGAAGGAGCTATTGCTGTACTTCGAGTTATAAGCCGTCAGCGTAAGGTTTGCCATGCGATGAAGCCACAACTCATGTATCTGTTCATAGTCATCGCCCAGCTCCTTCTGCCACACCGGCGTCAGGTGCTGCGGCATGATGTGCTCAATTGAATAGGTGCCATCATCGCAGTGACGATATACATCCTTATCCTCCGAGGTGCCAAAATTCTCGAAGCGCTCAAGGATGTAAATCTTATTCTTGCTGTTCATCAGGTAAACCGGACGTTCTTCAAATGCCGCCTTAAACTCCGTATCGTCCGGAAAGCGAGCACGCTCTTTCTTTGACAGGAGCGCATACTTGAGCTTCTCGACATAATTGTCCTCGGTGCCGTCATAGCGGATGATCTCCCGGTGCAGCATGAGGAAGATTTTATTCAGGGCATTCGTCGGCAAGTCGCACATCGTCCTGCGGAACAGATAGTTCTCTGTCGTCAGGAAAATCTCTGTGACCTGTGCCAGCGTCAGTTTGTTCTCGTTGTACAGTCGCAGCACTTCAAGAAAGTACGGTCTTGTTACCGTCGTCTCCAGACGGTTCAGGCGGTCGATGCAGGCATCCAGTGCAGCACTGCCAGAATTGCCATCAAGGAGAATCTGATACCTCTTGGCGTAGGCCAGCATCTCGGCGAGCAGTGGTTCGGTGTCGATCTTGCTGAGTTCCACGAAATCCTTAAAATTGACATAGATTTTCTTCTGCTGCGGAATGGCCTGTTGCTTCACGCTCAGGTAATCCCGGATGAAGGTGCTCACATCATATTTCGTACAGACCTCGATCTTATTCCAGTATTTTTCGTAGTAGTCTTCCTGCTCCTTGGACGGCAAGCCCATCAGGATGAAATTCCTGATCTTATCACCCTCGCTGAGGTCAAGGCCGGTCGAGTTCAGGCTTTCAAAAATGAGCTGTGGATTGTCGTCCATATCCAGCCGGATGTTTATGATCTCCAGACAACAGATCGCATCGTAAAGCTGGTCGATGGTGATTTCCTGCTTCTGAATCCGGTCATAGAAATAGTCGTAGTTCACGGTCAGATTGGACTCACGGATGTGCTCCGTCGGATCAGAGAACAGCTTCCCGAAAGCCGTCTGGTCATTCTTGACCGGTTTGAGCTTGATGCGGGTATCCTCCGGCTTCCACTTGTCCACGAGGTATTCCTCGAAAATTCTCTGCTTCAGGTTAGCGGTCTCCGGCACAATAATGCCCTTATCGATCAGGTTATACATGGCAAGGAACAGCAGCGATACCGTCGTGAGGCGCTGCTGACCGTCGATGATCAAGAACTCCTCATTGTGGCCGTCCGGATTGTAAACGGAAACGAGGCTCCCAAAGAAGTGACTCTTCCGGTGTCCTTTGATGATCTTTACAAGGTCGTCGTACAGTTGCTTGCAGTTCTCGGTCTTCCAGTCATAATTCCTCTGGTAGACCGGGATGACAAAGCGCTTGTCAGAGCCCTCCATATACTTAACGAATTTGCATTCTGAACCTTTCATTTACCATTTCTCCTTCTGCATCAACTTACTCTACAAATAAATCTGGCAGATTATATTTGACAAGTTCCACATCATCGCGGACACCTCTATTGCCACAGGTCTCTATATTTTTTCTGATTTTCAGCTCTGGCTCCGTGGCAGCAATATACTGCGGATGTTTCAAAATATAAATTGCGGATTCTCTCGTAAAACCATGTTTTTCAATATTTATTGCTGCTCGGTTAGTAGATCCGTATTCCACAAACTCGTACCAGTCATTTTCGACTTTATCGACACCCTTGATCTCTTTGTATGCTCTCGACACCTTCAGGAAGTAGTTTGAAAGCCGGAACAAGATAACATCCTCAATTACGGAGAGGACGTCAGAAATCACGTAATTTCGATGCTCGCGGGAATCGTTATAGTCTATGTAATTTCTGTCGATATACAGTGCATTCTTGGGATAATTCCTTTTATGCTGCAATGCCTGATTCATAATTTGGCTTAATCCATATCCCTGTACCCACTGGCCAAGAATAACCGCATACCAGCTCAGCTTTCCTTGCTTATGGGAGGTTTTACCGACATGCCCAATCGTGTCAAACTCATAGACTTCCCATTTGAATATCTTGCAAAGCCGCTCCAAAAAGTCAATAAGTTCATCTTTATCGTATTTCCCATCAGCATCAATTTTCGGGAATTCCAGTCCATTGTACGCAATGGCCTGATATAGAGACTCTGACTGATCAACCGAAACTGTAATATCGTCATCCTGCTGGAACTCTTGATTTGAAAACAGCTCTCTGATTTTGTCTTCATCGCCAGGCTGCATCAATGCCGTGAACTCACGTCTTACCCTACTGTTACGATCCTTCAATATGTCATTCAGTAGGATAATGGCAAATTTTCGCATCATATCATATGAGTCAGCGCTCTGGTTTGCTGGATGTTTCTCCAGTTCAACCGTACCGGAAAGAAGAGTCGCAATGACGTGCTTCTTCTGCGCCTTTGTTAGCTGTTTCTCTACTGATAGCGTTTGAGCAGGGAGCTTTTCTTTCAGCAGACTTATATATTTCTCGTTGGCTTTTTCATTAGAAGCCACAAGAAATACATTTCCGTACAGACTGTAATCAAGTCTTCCAACTCGTCCTATCAGATTCCTAAAATCTACCGCCTTCATGTGCTTTAAGCCGTTTTTGAAATCTGTCACAAACAAATTATCCGCAGGGAGATTAACACCTTCTAACAGTGTACTTGTGCAGAATAGCGCAGTTATATCTCCATCCTTAAAGAGTTTCTCAATGCGCTGACGAATAGACGACGGTAAATAGCCTATGTGATAGGCAACACCCTTCTTAACAAGCTCGGCAAGATAATAATCGCCATGCACTTCGTTGCTTATATCCTTTGAAAGCTCCATGAGCTTTTTATTGTCCGTCTGATCTATTCTATTAGCCGCAAAGTCTCTTGCTGCCGTAACCGTTTTACGAGTAGATGGGAAATAAATAATGGACTGTGTCTTGTTTCCTTCGCTGTCTCGCTCAAAGCGAAGCAACACATCTGTCAGCTCTGCATCCGGGAGCGGCACAAAGGTTACCGGTATAAGCTCCTCAGCGTGTTCATCATAAACGCTGACCTCATTTCCCACCAAGTCAACGAGGAACTTTATCTGCGTGACAGGTGACAATGACGTTTGCATTTTCTGTTTCTTGCGGCTTTCCTCGTCAAGCTGTCCTATCAGATTCAGGTATATTTCCGGGTTTGGCACATTAGGTGATGCAAAAACAATGTGTGTATCCGGAGAGTCCTCTGATAGCATCTGAGTAACCTGATAATAGAAAGGACTCCGGTTATCATCGCTTGAAACCTTATGTGCTTCATCAATAAACAAATAATCTATATGAAGCTCCTTCTCATTAATCAAAAGATACAAAAGCCTTTCAGGAGTCATTATCAGAATATAATTTCGACGTTCTTCTGAAGACTTTGGCTTTACTTGCAAAGCAGCATCTCCAGCTGCTGTGACTATGTGGTATCCGAAAGCTTTTAGATTATCTCCAAGATCATCTGTGACCTTGGCTCGGACTTCGTTAATAAGAGCTTTCGTAGGAACTATTAGCGCAAAATTCTGTTTCGCGCCCGCCAGAATCTGCTGCTTCATAAATATTCTCATTATGAAGGACTTTCCGGTCGATGTCGGTGCTGAAAAGCTGTAGTACCCATCTGTCAAATGATCGTATATTTTTTTCTGTGCGCTCATAAAAGCGTTTGAAGGATCTGTGGGAATTGACAGCTTTTCGCGCTTATAACTCGAAAAAATTTTTTCGCGTATGTCTACGCCATTAAAAGAGGAGTTCAATATCTTCTTACCACGATAATTATTGATCGTAGTTAAAACAGAGCCTCCCACATAAGAAACTCTACTGTCATTCGGATACAACTCCGCCAGCATCGTTATGATCTCTTGTGCCCATCCCTTTTGCGAATCCGAAAGTTCAGGATGATTTGACTTGGATAAAAGATCAGCAAAGGAAAGCGCGTCTGCAAGTGAAAACACACGCATTCTTCCTCTATCGAGTCCAAATAAGTGAATGGCATAATTAAAGAGAATATCTTGGTAAATTGTCCGGAGATATTGATTATTATTAAGGTCGGAGAAGTATCCATACCCAAAATTTCGCTCATCAGGCATGTTCTTCACCTTCTCTCATAATGTTCTGCATAATAGACTTTTTGTCATCCTCTGCATCATCAAACGGCAGAATATACACATAAAAGGATCTATTCGTCAGTCCAAGGTCTTTAATTTTATCCTTGATAGCTGGCAAGGCATGATTTATGTCGGAAGTCATCTTCTTATCAATGAGCTCTCGATATTCACTGCTGCTGTATTTTTCACCATCCAGACCAAGAGTGTAGCCAAGAAAGACTCCATAGGCGGTATCCCTGTTAATTGTCTTATTTGGATCAGGCGTAATAATTTCCTTGAGCTGCATCGCTACCGGATCTTTTTCTGGCAGTTCAAAGATGGTGTTATCTACAATCTGAATCTCTGCAGCAGAGTTCCTCTCTATCCGGGAAATGTGCTCGAACGCTTCATCAATTGCTATGCCAATATCACCTACAACGCTGGAGGCACCAAATACCATCTCATACGATAAGACATCGCCATTTCCGCCAAGAGAAAGCAGATGCATTCCATCGGATACGCTCTTATCAGATTTTGCTGTAACATTCAGTTCGACCTTGCTGTATATTTTCGGAGCACCAAGGACAGATTCCAAAAAGGCATAAAGCAAGATTTCTCCCACCTCGTTTCCTGTACCTTTTTCATCTGCGGAACCGTTTTTATGCATGATATCAAGTGCTTCAACACCGACACTGAATGCATTACCATCAACTACAAACTGCTCAATTTGCGATCTTGAGAAAACATACTGGCCAATATTCCAACCAAGGAACTGCTGAAGTTTGGCCTTCGAAAATCTGTTGCTTATAACCTCTTTCAGCTTAAAAAGCTTCAGCTGTTCGTTTGCATGCTGACCAAGGCTCTCCGAATGGGGAACCTCGACAAATATTTCGTTAAACCTTTTGTCGTTGATTGATTTTTTCAGCATATGCTCACTCCTCCCAGCATGTTACATCTATTCATCCTTCTTGCCGTATGGGACAGTGTCTTCTGCGACCATAGATATCGGCATCTCAAAATTGCGGGTGTCATAGTGATATGGTGTGGTATTATCTTTTACTGCAGCCGGTTCATCGCCATCAGGACTGTATCTCTTAAAATTCTCAGTCTGCTCCATGACCTTTTCAAATACCTCTTCATCCCACTCAGGCGGATACCCATTCTTGTAAAGAAGTACTGTCAGATCCATATTTAGCTGATTCTTGATGTCTTCACGAGTAGACCAATCGGCATATTGAGACTTGTCATCTACAAGCTCCTTGATTTTCTTTGCAAGAACGATACACTTCTCATCCGCATAAAGGAATCCGTGATCATCTCGCACTTTAACCAGAATGTCGAAAAAAGACTTCTCTTCATAAGTGATACCCATTTTTTCGAACGACTCTTTATCAGCATTCAGGTCATTCATGATCTTAATAAGTTGGTCAGACAGGTCGTTTACAAAGTTTGCCACGACCTCACTGGTGAACACTAACTTGTCTCTACTGTTATAGGCATCAACCACCTGACGCAAACGCTCGTCAAATTCGACAGCCTTTACCTTGTTCGTTTTTCCATAAGCAGTAATTGCCTTTTTCAGCAGCTTTAACAACGCATTGAATTTTGTAATAGGGAGCTTTACCGTCTCCAGTTCTTTGAGAAAATCATCGCTAAATAAATCCACAGATTTATGCTCATCGACAATATTCTCGATTCCGGTGCAGGTAATGGCCTCTCTTACCATATCTTCAACAACGCGGTTCATTATTTCCGCATCCGGTGCATCCCCTTTAGTTTGCTTGTATATGATAGACCGAATAGCCAGATAGAATTGCGCCTTAGATGTTTCCTCATCAGTAAGCTCTCCGGAAGGGAAGCAGATTGAATAGGCTCCTTTAAGCCTGCGTGAAAGCCCCATGAAACGAGTCTGTGTGTCTTTCTTTATCTGCACAAACTCGGCAGCATCATTCAGGCAGTTTAATCTTTCGAGCGGAGAACCGGTATAAAACCTTCGAGCATCAAACCCGCTCATTACTTCATCAATCAAGGACAGATGATTGCGGAAAATGGAAAGCGAAATATTCAGCTCATCAATAGGGCTTTCCTGCGGGCTTCCGTATTTTTTGACCGCCTCCAGCATGTCGTTTTTGATCCCAATATAGTCGACAACGAGACCCTTGTCTTTACCATCAAAGACTCGGTTTACACGGGATATTGTCTGGATGAGAGTGTGCTTCTGAAGCGGCTTGTCTATATACATAACAGCCAGAGAAGGAACATCGAAGCCAGTGATCCACATATCCACGACTATGGCAATTTTGAAATTGGAGTCTGTATTCTTAAACTGCTTGTCGAGCATCTTTCGATACTCTTTGGAGCCACAGAGGTCATACAGTTCTTTTTCATCGTTCTGCCCCTGCGTCGCAACAAGATTTATTTTCGGAAGAGCCTCCAATTTATCCAGCTGCTCCTGTGTCAACTCATCCTCATTTTCAGCCTTTCGCTTAACCGTCCAGTTTGGGCGCAGTGCTTCAATAGCTTTCAGAACGCGAAACGCAATCTTTCTATCGGCGCATACTATCATCGCCTTCTGAACGATCTCCGGCTTTTCCGCACAAAGAGATTCATAGTGGCTTACAATATCTGCGGCCAGTTTCTTTATTCTATCTGGATGACCGAGGATGGCATTCATCTTGCTCATTGCACGCTTACTTTCCTCGATCTGCTCCTCGGTTGATCCCTCCTGCGCACACCGCTCGTAATATTTCTCAATTTCTTTTGCCTGCTCATCAGAAAGAATGACACGAGCAAGGCGTGGCTCGTAAGCAATTCTGACAGTAATGCCATCATCGCTTGATTCCTTCATGGTGTAGCTGTCAACCACGTCGCCGAAAACAGCTATCGTTTCATCAATTGGAGTTCCGGTGAAGCCACAGTATGTAGCATTTGGGAAGCTGGTGCGAAGATAATGCCCGAATCCATACGTTGTAAAGACACCTTTATCCGTCTTTTTCAGCTTTGCACCTACTCCGGTTTGAGTACGATGTGCCTCATCCGAGATACATATGATATTGCTTCGATCTGATAGCAAACCGGTGCTCTCGCAAAATTTTTGAATTGTAGTAATATAGACACCACCACTTGGGCGGTCATTCAGAGTATCGTGTAAATCCTGACGGCTCTCGATGCTTCGAACATCATCTTCATGGAGATACTTCTTAGCCGTTACAAACAGTTCTGATGTCTGCGTGTCCAGATCTTCACGGTCAGTAATTATAATAATTGTCGGATTATGAAAAGCCTCATGATCCCTAAGAACAATAAGCCTCGACAGGAACAGCATGGTATAGGTCTTGCCGCAGCCTGTTGCGCCGAAATAAGTGCCGCCTTTACCATCGCCTTCAGGGCGCATATGTTCCTTGATGTTTGCGAGCATTTTATTTGCACCAAAGTACTGCGGATAGCGGCAGACAATAGCTTCATCCTTCTTGCTATCATCAGGATAGAATACAAAATCACGCAGAATTTGAAGCCCCCGATCCTTGGCAAAGGCACCCTCTATCATCGTATAAAGAGAGCTGATTCCGTTAGAAACCTTGTCCTGATCGTTAGCTTTGTTCCAAGCGTAATAATATTCATACGGAGTGAAGATACTGCCCATGCGATTATTCGCGCCATCGCTGATAACCGACAAGAAACAGTACTTCATCAGCTTCGGAATATCCCTGCAATATCGAATAGTAATCTGTTCCCATGCGTCATGAACCGTAGTGTCTTCTTCAATGGCAGATTTGAACTCCAAAATGGTCACAGGGATGCCGTTAATAAAAGCAAGAAGATCCGGCCTGCGTAGACGCTTGTCTTGCACAGAATACTGATTTATCACTTTGAAGATATTGTTCTCGGGATGTTCAAAATCAATATAATCGACATGCAGCGCTACTTGGGTAATGTCATCACGCCCAAGGTCGAACCCCTCCGTGACAAGTCTAAAGGATTCACGATTTCCAATGTACAGAGGCGTCGAGTTGATAAGGCGCAGTTTATTAATGACCTTCTGGATTTCCACATCACTCAGGTCATTGTTATAACGCGATACAAGGTATGAACGCAGATCATCTGTCAGAAGAATATCCTCATACTTTCTGTGAATGCTCTCACCGGGCACATATGTGTAACCCTGCTGTTCGAACAGTTCTATGATTGCCTGCTCAAGTTCGCCCTCTGTAAATTTTCCTTTTTCAAAAATATAATCCATCCGGGACGCCTCCTCCCATTTAGTTCTCCTCGCCGTATTCCTCGATAAGGTATGTATCAAGCGCCGCTGCAAAATTTACGGCGAGATTAGCAAGCGGACTTGTAAGGTCTTCAGAATTCATGCCAGCTCCATGAGCAGCAGAATTATTTCGTATGAATGGCAAGGACATTAGGACTTTTTCTCTAAATCCATTCGCGTTCATAGCCGCAGGAAGTGAAATGTGATTATCACTTATCAGCTTCTGTGTGAGCGCATCTGCATTTCCCCGATCTGCTCCACAGATAATTTTCATAACGCTCTCATAGCTTTTACCGGCATTCGTGATGGCCTCAGCGTAGTTATCCTTCTCAAGGAACTCTACTGCCTTTATCAATTCATCATAAGCCGACTGAAAAACCGGAGCCGAATCCGTCAACTCATGCAGCAGATCTAATGCTTTACGCTTCAGATCCTGTTCAAATTGCTTTGCATCAATCTTGACCATCACGCCATCCGCAATGATCCAAGGAATATCGTTGTCTCTGAAGACCACGTTTACAGCCACCCGGAATGGTTCCTTCTCACTTTCAGAAAGCGCCTCATACTGAAGCTCAATCAGATCGAAGAGAAACGGTGTAAACATAGAGTCAAGTGCAACACTCTCACCACCATAGGACATAAAGTCTGCCGCTGCGGTATTAGCGACCGGATATCCGACTATCGAATTTAGCTTGTTTGCTGCAATCTCAAGAGCATCTGTCGTTTCTTCATAGTCATCGTAGCGGTTCGGATGATACTTCACGGGCTCTCTGAAATTCTCCAAGGCACCGACTATTTTCTGCTTTACAGTGAAATCTATGTCTCCGCAGATTTCATCCTTAGACTCGCCGTCGCCGAATGAGATGAGCTCTTTATAGCGCTGGGAGAAAATCATTCTGCACCTCCATCGTTATTGCTCCGCTTCTTTGATCGCACTCCTAACAAGAACGGGACAAATCTGCTTTATTCTTGCATTTATGCTTTTGACTCTTTTTATGGCGTTATATATGTCAACATACTTTTGCTGAATATGAATATCTGGAATTTCAAAAGCAATCTCCCCAAACCTATCTAAGTCAAGGTTTGCACGGATACTACTATCACTTATAAACCAGCCGTATCTATCCATCTCATCGCTAAGAAACTGCATGAAGAAATATTCCGGCAATATGACGGCTGTATCTTTGATTTCAAAGGTCTGATACGCGGGAGATACGACTATGGGATCACCCTTATATAAACCTATCCTGATGCATTTATCGCGGCCAGTCTGCATACCGCTAAAGACAAATCTGTTATTGCGAACCACTTTATACTTAGTGGGATCAACACTATCGGTACTTGCAAGAGTCGGCATGAATTCTTTTTGAATGTTAATCCCGTAAAAGTCGTTGATACTACCATCAGTATTTCTTTCATCAACATAGTCGATTAAATCTGCAACACTTTTTTTGATCAACATTGTCGTACCTCCTCAGCGGCTAACTTTAAAAGCCTAACCGTTTCCTGTTCTTCCAGTAACGCAGCATGTATTTCTTTTGAAAGCGATTCCATTTCTTTTTTTGTATCAATCAACTCGTCGTGGTTTATGAATCTAATATATTTGCTGGGCATTAACGCATAATCTTTGTCCCTGATTCCATCTGGTTCTGATAATCTCACAGACTTGCAGAGCTCAGGAACATCTTTATAAAGGGTACGGTCGGTGCTTTGCCAGTTATTATAAATTGTTCTGACATTAGCTATCTGTTCATCAGTCAAAATCGTCTTTTTCTTTCTTTTCCCTTTATCAATAACTATTTCTTCAATGTTCTGATCCCAACTGCGCAGGTCAATAAATAAAATTTCCCCTGAACGGTCTCTAAGTTGCCTTCCGTGCCATTCTCCAGTCTTCTTGTTCATATTAATAATCCAGAGAGTAACTGAAATATTTGTGGTATAGAACATATCGCGTGGAAGTACAATAATCGCTTCCACTTTATCGTTTTCAATAAGACGCTTCCGGTTTTCATACTCGTCTGGATCGTTTAAAGCTCCATTAGCAAGCAAGAACCCTGCAATACCGTGTGACACATCTAATTTGGAAATCATATGAAGAATCCACGCATAGTTTGCATTTGCCACACGCGGAACCGTATATCCATGCCATCTGTAATCATCGGTCAGCTCATCCTCAGTTCTCCAACCTTTGAGATTAAAGGGCGGATTGGCCATGACAAAATCTACCTTCTTATCTTTGTGCAGATCTTCAGTAAAGGTAGAAGCATTCTTTTCGCCAAGGTTATGAGCAATACCACGAATAGCAAGATTCATCTTGCAAAGTCTCCATGTGTCCGGATTACTTTCCTGACCGATGATGGAGACTTTTTTTCTGCTCCCGTTATGTCTGTCGACAAATTTCAGAGACTGTACGAACATGCCCCCAGAACCACAGCAGGGATCATATACCGTCCCGCTGTTCGGCTCGATTATCTCAGCAATCAGTTTTACCACGCAGGCCGGTGTATAGAATTCGCCGTCTTCCTTCGTGCCCGAAGCAGCGTAGACCTGAAGGAAATATTCATAAACGCGTCCGATGAGGTCTTCTTCTTGGAATCGTTTCTCATCGATTTTGTTCACCTCATCAATGAGGCTTTTGAGCTTAGACTTGTCAGCTCCGAGCGTGGCATACAAATTCTTCGAGACCGCACCCTTAAGTGCCGGATTGCTGTCTTCGATGTCAGCCATTGCCTGATCAATGATAACTGCAATATCATCAGCGGATGCATGCTTTACAATATAAGACCAGCGAGCCGTTTCTTTCAGAAAGAACACGTTCTCCGCATTGTACGAAGATACTTTGTTTTGGAGAATCTCCACCAGTTTGGGATCATCATTCTTATGCTCCTCCGCGATCTGAGCACGACGCTTTTCAAATTTATCTCCGGCGAACTTAAGGAAGACCAGACCGATGACTGCATCTCTGTTTTTCTCTGTGCTGCCTACACCGCGTAAAGCCACGCGGCAATTCCACAAAACGGTTTCAAGAGAAACCTGTGTATCTTTAGCTTTCGCTGCTCTTGCCATTATTAAATCCCCGCTTTCAACCTCCATTAGCTATGGAGGTGCATTTTAATTTTAGTCTTGTAGCTGTCCACTAATCTGGACTTGCGATTCTATTCTGCTTTTTCTGTTTCTTTCTTTTCCGCATCATCCGATGCTCCGCCTGACCGAATCCAATCGTCAACTTCAGATAATTTAAATTTCCACATTCTGCCGACTTTGTAAGCGGGCATGTCTCTTTTTGAAATCCACTGAAGAATGGTCTCACGGCCTACACCTAAATAATCCTGTACGTCTTTTAGATTTGTCCATTTTTCGATATTCTCTGCCACGTTCTACACCTCCGTTGTTCCCTTTGGTACAAAATCGACCTTAACTTTTATATCAAATATGCTTTTATGATTTGGGAAACAGTTCCTGCCGTCAGCATCATGCATTTCAAAATGACAATCGAATCTGCCTTCCTTGCCGCGTGTCTGCATGACCACGGCAATTTTTTTATTTGCTCCGGGCTCTACTTTCGGAATTTCTATTTCTGTTTCTTCCGCAAGTGGCCCGACTTTATATGTCTTAATAAAAACCAGTTTTCGGTGTTTCCATGTAACAAGACCGCTATTACGCAATTCCCAAGTGTGACGAAATGACTCATCGGTCTGCTTTTGATACCCCTGTTCTCCACCATACACTGCGATGCTATCACCTTGGTATAGAGGTTTGAACTTTTGTAAATCCTCTGCCGGTTTCTCGTTAAGGATTCGCCTGTACTCAGCGGAAACTATATCTTCAACATCAACATCCGGGCTTTCGAATATCAACTGATACTGTCTTGCGATTGCTCCAGCCAGAGCCTTTTTATCCGAATCTATGGTATCCGGTATCCCATATGCATTCATTGCTTCAGGAATACGATCATCATCGATATGGTCTTCAAGAAATTTAGCAATTCCATCAGTATTTATCGGTGATGGAAATGTGCGCTTGAGCTTATCCGTTAGCGGCTTAGGCTTTTGCCCGCTAATAAATTTCTTTTCATATTCATGGCTGTCGTATGGCGAATCAGAAAATTGATTGCTTCCTCCTGTCCGGAAGAGTTTAGCCACAAAGATTTCCTGATTCTGAATCCCTTTGCAGTAGGGATATATCTTTGAACCGCATTGTGCAAAATCCATCTAACATCCTCTGCTTTCAAAAGTCCCTTCATAAGTCCCATTAGTCCCTTCGTAGCCCGATGTAAGTCCCTTCTGCAGAAAGTATCCTATAAACAGATAGGCAAGCGGAAGGGCGAAACCGACAAAGGGCAACTTTATTCTATCAATAATACAGGATAATCCGACAAATATCAATAGCAAACCAACCTTAACTCACACAAACTCACTTAAACCGACACTTGCTTATCACCGTCATTGAAGCTGGCTCCCTGATCAAGAGCTGTTCGCAGTGGACATGACGCAAAACCAAATATCACAAACCAGCGGCGCGAACTTGCTGGCCAATCGAAACGGAGCTCAATGCTCTATTCCGGTAGGCCATTTTGCGCCTTTTTCAGGACATGCGCTGGCTCCGTTTCAGAAAAACAACGGAGGCAAAACATGTCAAAAGAAGCAAAACAGTATTTCATCTACATCCGCAGCACCGGCGAGAAGGTGCCGGTCAGCAAGGCGCAGCACGATTTCTTCTATAGAGAAGCCTCCCGAATCCGTGACAAGGAACAGAACCACGGTTGCTGCATGTATCCCTACCGTTATATATGGAAGTGCGACGGCGACTGCATCGGCTGCGAGTACCACGCTACGGGTGACACATCTTCTCTGGATCAGCCTCTCCCTGACGGCAACGGCACCCTTGGCGACTACATCCCGGATACCCGCAAGCCTATGGACGAGGTCATCGCTGACCGCATGCTTCTGGAGCAGCTCTTTGTCAGACTGCATGAGCTCGACCCGGAAGCCGATACCATCATTCAGCTTTGGCAGGATCATCCGGAAGGCATCTCCGACCGAGCCATCGCAAGAGAGATTGGTCGCCCGCAGAAAACCTTCGCGGATCAGATGAAGAAGTACCGCACCGACCTTCGCAGGATCACCGGCGACAAGTAATACCCAGACCACGAACCATACCCTTTCCGGTCACTGTCCCTCTTTCGGATGGTGGCCGGAAAACTTTTTTATAAAATTCTCCGCTCAAATCGGCAGTTCATCTCCAGTGGAAGGTGAAGGCAAGAGAACACCGCCTTCAGAAAGCGAGGTGAACAAGATGTACCGCAGTTACACAGACACCGGCGGCAATGTGAATGATGAGATCAAGCTTCTGAACTCCATCAGTCACGTATCCGCCCGACTGGCAAGAAATCTCTCAATTCTTGCCGCAACCAGCAAATCCAAGGAAGGAGGAAAAGAACATGTCAAAGATGGCAGAAATGCAAGAGACCATCGAAGAACTCAGAAGCGCCGCTGCTGCTATTAACGACACAGCTGACTGGCTCTACCAGCAGTTTTCCGGTGACGAGGCGACGGCTCCCGAAGCTCCCGCCAAGGCCAAGAAGGAAAAGCCAAAGCCTGAGATCAAGCTGGAGGACGTAAGAGCCATCCTTGCCGAGAAGTCACGCGCCGGTCATACCGCAGAGGTACGCGCCCTGCTCCAGAAGTAAGATGCCGAAAAACTCTCGGCTGTTGACCCGGCGAACTACGAAGCCCTGATGAAGGACGCGAAGGTGATCGGCAATGGCAGCTAAAGCACACGCGATCCTGTCGGCTTCAAGCTCTGACCGCTGGCTCCACTGTCCGCCATCGGCAAGGCTCTGTGAGTCCTATGAAGATAAAGGAAGCGACTACGCTGCAGAAGGCACCAACGCTCATGCGCTTGGCGAGTTCAAGCTAAAGACCGCGTTGGGACTGCCTGCAGAAGACCCAACCGAAAGACTCAAATGGTATTCCGAGGAGATGGAGGACTGCACCAGCGGCCATGCCGAATATGTGCTGGAGCAGGTCGAGGCCGCCAAGGAAAACTGCGCCGATCCAGTCGTCCTGATTGAGCAGCGCGTAGACTTCTCCCGCTGGGTAGAACAGGGCTTCGGTACCGCCGACTGCATCATCATCGCGGACGGCACGCTCCGGGTAATCGACTACAAGCACGGACTTGGCGTCTTAGTCTCCGCAGAGGAGAATCCGCAGATGCAATGCTACGCGCTCGGCGCTCTGGAGCTTTTCGATGACATTTACGACATCGATAAGGTTTCCATGACCATCTACCAGCCAAGACGCCAGAACGTCAGCAGCTACGAGATCAGCAAGGAAGATTTGTACCGCTGGGCGGATGAAGTCTTAAAGCCCACCGCAGAACTGGCCTTTGCTGGTGACGGAAACTTCCTGTGCGGCGAGTGGTGCGGCTTCTGCAAGGCCAAGAACGAGTGCCGCGCCAGAGCCGAAGCGAACTTAAAGCTCACACAGCATGACTTCAAGCTTCCGCCTCTGCTCACAGATACGGAGATCGAGGCCATTCTCGGAAAAGTGGACGAGCTGGTCAGCTGGGCTTCCGACATCAAGGAATATGCTCTCCAGCAAGCACTCTCCGGGAAGGAATGGTCTGGCTTCAAGCTCGTCGAAGGCAGAGCCAACCGCAGGTACAGCAACGAGGCCGCAGTTATTGATGCGGTCGAGAAAGCGGGCTTTGACCCGTATGAGAAGAAGCTGCTCGGCATCACCGCCATGCAGAAGCTCCTCGGCAAGTCCCGCTTTGATGAACTCCTGACGGCCTACATCGAAAAGCCGCAGGGCAAACCCACTCTTGTGCCGGAGTCCGATAAACGCCCGGCCATGAATACAGCAAAAAATGATTTTATGGAGGAAAACGACAATGAGCTGGTTTTGAATGAAATCTCCTATGCCCATAAGGTTTGCATCTCCTTTAGTTTGATATATTCAGAAGTATCGAAGTGTAAGGCTTTTATATAGGCAATCCCGAAGGACTGCCTATTAACTCGGATTTTGTAGAAAAGTATGCCATAAGGAAATGTAAAAAACTAAAAAACCGGTCAAAACAGCAAGGGAAAGGCGATTTAAGACTTTCCCTTTCTTTTTGTCTGTGATATACTATCTCATAATTATATGAGATAGTTAAAGGTAACATTATGCCTCAAATTCCAGTTCCAAAACTTCCTTGCGCCAAACTT
>JALFXR010000228.1 GCA_022787405.1 Bacillota bacterium | reverse complement strand
CCTCCTGACTAACATGAAATAATTAAGCCGTGAACAGTTTTAAGCCTATAACAGCAGTATTATACTATTTTTTCTTAAACTTAGCAAGGATTTTTTAAAAAGAATTTTCCAATGGTGTAAACAGACCCTTTGTGGTACAATATAATCAGTTTTACAGCGTAAGGAAGTGACGTGAATTGAAGTTTGATATGCACTGCCATACGAAGGCAGGTTCCATAGATGCCAGGGTGCCTCTGGACAGGTACATGGAAATATTAAAAGAAAAGGGATTTGACGGTATGCTTGTCACTGACCACGACTCATACCGCGGTTACAGAAGGTGGTTCCTGTCGGGAGGAGCCAGAAGAGCAGCAGAGAAGAGTTTTACCGTTCTCTGCGGTATAGAGTACGACACGAGAGATGCGGGGCATTTTATTGTCATAATGCCGGGAGGAATAATGCCGCCTATTCTGAGAGTCAGAGGTATGTCCGTAGAAAGACTCATAACTGTGGTACATATGCTGGGAGGTGTGCTGGGTCCGGCACATCCTTTCGGAACCAGAAGTGCCAGCGCTATGTTCTTCAAGAAATTCAAAAAGAATCCTGCACTTATGGAGAAGATGGATTTCGTAGAGGGCTTTAACACCTGTGAAAGCAAGGAGGCTAACATGCTGGCCTGTGAGCTGGCTGCCAAGTACGGCAAGCCTTGTCTGGGAGGGTCGGATTCTCACGAGGAAAGGTACATCGGCATGGCATATACTGATATAGAAGGGAAAATATCAAGCAACAACGACCTTATACATGCAATACGCCAGGGGCGGATAAAGGACTTCGGCGGCCAGGAAAGAGAGCAGACGGCCAAAGCAAGACATAAAGAAGCCTTTTACAGTGTATGGGGGTTCAAGGCCTATAACAGGGGACTTGGAATTATATTTTCTCCTTTGAGAAAAATACGTTCTGTCAAAGGACACCATTAAAGGGGGAATAAGAGGCCCTATGCTTTCATAGACTTAATGCAGGAGGATGGCTATGAGGATTATGGAAGAGATGGCCTATGACCTTGATTTTACAATGCCTCGGGTCATCGTGACAGGAAGGCTGGCTATACTTGAGAATATAACCAACATCGTTATGCTAAGTGAAAATGCACTCACCGTGGAAAGCGGCAGGCGATATACTACAGTGGTGGGCGAAGATTTTGTCATCAGGGAAATCTGCGAGGGGAGGCTCATCGTTGAAGGAAAAGTACAGCGTGTTGAATTTCTATAGAAGAAGGCTTCTTGTAAGTATCGAAGGCTTCAGGATAGAAAGACTGGTGCAGAAGGCCTTTGAAAGAGGCATAGCCATACGCTCCCTGCGCATAGTTTCAGAAACAAGGGCCGAGGGGTGGATTGCAGGAGCAGATCTTAAGGAACTCCGCAGGCTGGCCAAGTCGCTTTATCACATCAAGGTGATTGATGGGCGCGGACCTGAACAGAAGATAAGGCAGGCGGCGGCAAGGCCGGCTGCAGTAATAGGGACAATCCTTGCGGCTGCCATAGTCATAGTGCAGTCGCTTTTTATCTCTGAAATCAGAATAGACGGATACAGGGCGATACCTGAAAGTGAACTGAGAAAATGTCTCGCGGAGGCCGGCGTTTCACCGGGAGTTTTCAGGCCTGCCGTTGACTGGCAGAAGACTGAGGCAGCCCTGGATGAGACTTTTCCCCAGCTCAGCTGGATACAGCTGGTCTATGACGGCAGGGTGGTTTACCTTAACGTTTCCGAGAGCAGGGGCAAAATTCTTTCAGGCAGCGAGGAAAGTACGGGGAAAAACCCGGATATATTCACGCCGGCTCAAAAGGATGAAGGCGGATGCATCAGTATTTACGCCGACTGTTCCGGTTATATTGAGTCCATGAGTACTCTCTGGGGGCTGGCACTGGCGGAGCCGGGGGATTACGTGGAGAAAGGACAGGAACTGATATCCGGGGTGGTTCCTATGGAGGCCACCACCTTTGAGGAAGGCTGGCCCACGGAATATTACGTCAGGGCAAAAGGGCAGATAATCGCACTGGTGCCATATCATGAGGTTTTCAGCCAGGAAAGGTACATACTCGGTGAAGAAGTTCAGGAGGGAGAATATGGAGAAAATGACGGAACAGTCATAGCAAACCGTGTGGAGAAGACCAGAGAGCAGGCCGAAGCGGTAGTAAATCAGCAGATTCGCCTCTGGGCCAAAGAAAATTTGCCCGAAAAGGCAGAAATTATAAATAAAAGTTTGAATTTTTGTTATAAAAAAAATATAATAGACGTAGGTGTGACCCTTGAGGTCCGCCGCGAAATAGGAATAGAAAAGGAGATACCGGTTGGACAGGAAAATTCGGATAATTGACGGAATAGACAGGATTGAGCTTTTTGGAAATCTGGATGTCAACTTGAACCTTATAAAAGAAGCAACGGGCGTGGAGATTTTTCAGCGTGAGGATGAACTGGTGCTGAAAGCAGGCCCGGACATGGAGGGCTTCTCGGAAGATGAAAAGGAGCAGGCTATAGATCTGGCTGCAGGTATACTGGCAGAAATGATGTCGCTGCTTGCAGGGGGCGAAAGTCTGGATAAGCAGAAGGCAGCCTATGTGATAAATCTTAAAAAGGAAGGCATATCCTATGGTGAGAACAAGGTGGGCAGGGATGTCATATGCTTTACTCACAAGGGGAAGCCGCTGAAGCCCAAGACACTGGGACAGAAGAATTATGTGAACAGCATCAGGGAAAAGGATGTGGTCTTCGGTATCGGACCTGCAGGAACGGGCAAGACATATATAGCAGTGGCTATGGCCATAAATGCCTTCAAGAACAAGGAGGTTCAGAAGATAATTCTGGCGCGCCCCGCAGTGGAAGCAGGTGAGCGTCTGGGTTTCCTGCCGGGAGATTTACAGGATAAAGTCGACCCTTATCTGAGACCCCTTTACGATGCTCTTTACGACGTGCTGGGACGGGATGCAGCCCAGAGACTGAAAGAAAAGGAAGCCATCGAGGTGGTTCCTCTGGCATATATGAGAGGCAGAACTCTGGACAACTCTTTTATTATACTGGACGAGGCGCAGAACACCACCAGGGAGCAGATGAAGATGTTCCTCACCAGGATGGGCTTCGGCTCCAAGGTGGTGGTAACCGGAGATATAACCCAGATAGATCTGCCTCGCGGCAAGAAGTCAGGACTGGTGGAGGCCGAGAGGGTCCTGAAGGATGTAAAGGATATAGCTTTCTGCTATCTTAAGGATGCAGACGTGGTGAGACACGAACTGGTAAGAAAGATAATCAACGCCTACGACAGATATTACAAGAAATATCCTGAGGAGATGGGAGAGTAACGGAGAAGAGAAATGAACATATTTTTTGATGAAGCACAGGTGGTTTCTGAGGAAATCCTGAAGAAAATGGAAGATGCGGCGGTCTATGCAGCTGAGCTTGAAAATCTGGATGAGGAACGCTGCGAGATAAGCGTGACCTTTGTGGATATGGATGAAATCCATGAGCTGAATAAAATGCACAGGGGAGTAGACAGACCTACTGATGTTCTTTCATTCCCTCAGTTTGAGGATGTCTGCGAGGAGGCACCTGAGGAAGGTGAAATCTGCCTTGGTGATGTGGTGATATGCCGGGACAAGGCAGCTGAGCAGGCAGAGGAATTCGGGCATTCCTTTGAAAGAGAAATACTTTATCTTTTCGTGCACAGCGTGCTGCACCTCCTGGGATATGACCATATGGAAGAGAACGAAAAAAGGGTTATGAGAGCGCAAGAGGAAAAGATAATGGAGCATATAGACGTTTT
>JALFXR010000061.1 GCA_022787405.1 Bacillota bacterium | reverse complement strand
GCAAGAGAAAATAGAAAACACGATAATTACTAATACATCTTTTATGAAAAAAGAGCCTCGCGTCATGCAAGGCTCTTTTTTCGTCTTCACAGTCGTACATCCGTACATGTGCGCATCCGTACATGTGCACATCCGTACAGCCTGCCAGCTGCCTTGTGATGCCGCCGGTCGTACTACAATTCAGGTTGTTGTCATTTTAATCGTGCAAACACTTTTTTGCCAACATTCCAGAAGAGGCCTTGTGGTAAAACTTGGATGCGCATTTATCTTTTCACAGTTCTCCTGCCAATTTATATGTGTTTTGCTATTTTTGTAAATTTACTTCCTGCGTTTTATTTCATCGTATAACATATAATCCCACAAATGCAGGCAGTGGTCAAAAAAAATGTTGGCAAATCGGAATCAAAACCGTTCTTTTGCCAACATCAGCCCCTTATATGTTATATGCTTTATATGTTCTTCAGATATTCGATTTCCTCCCTGGTAAGCTTGCGGTAGTGACCCGGCCTCAGATGGCCCAGACGTATATCTCCGATAGATATGCGCTCCAGTTCCTGAACCGGATTCCCAACAGCCGCAAACATCTTGCGAACCTGGCGATTCTTGCCTTCGTGAATGGAAATCTCCACGATGGTAGAATGCTGATTGCCTTTTATCACATTGACTCTGGCCCTGGAAGTCACAAAACCGCCTATGTCCACGCCCCTTCTCAGTCTGGCCACTTTTTCATTTGACAGAACACCAGCCACCCTGGCCCTGTAAGTCTTATTAACCTCATGCTTAGGATGGGTCAGTCTGTATGCCATGTCGCCGTCATTAGTCATTATCAGTGCCCCGCTGGTATTGTAATCAAGTCTGCCCACAGGAAAAAGTCTGGCATCGATGTCTTTTACAATTTCCATAACTGTCAGACGGTCTTTGTCATCGGAAACGGTAGTAACCATGCCGAGAGGTTTGTTAACCAGCACATATTCCGGCCTGCAGGTACTCTCAAGCAGTCTGCCGTTCACCTCAACCTTATCGCCATCGGCCACATCGTAACCGGGTTCTTTCATTACTGCCCCGTTGACCTTTACATTGCCGTTTAAAATCAGTTCGTCAGCTTTGCGGCGGCTGGCGATTCCCGCCTGGGCTATATATTTGTTAATTCTCATCTGTCGTATTCTCTCTTTCGGTTTATGGAAGTATATTTTATCACACAAAGGCCTTATTGTAAATATTCTCAAGGCCTGCATCCCTGACACGTTTCTTGATTTCCTTCGGATTAATGCTGTACATACCTTTTGCTTCCATGCGTTTAAAGTATTCACCGCCGGCAAAGGTAAAGCGTCGCCTCAGTCCGTCCTCTTCATTGAGAGCCCGCTGTGCAAATAGCAGAAAATCTCCCGTTGCCAGAGACTCCGGCAGTTCCAGCATGCGTCCGCCCAGCGCCATCATGGCAGCGTTGTATCCCGCCAGAGAACCGGTAGTTATCGCCTCTGTATGTCCTACAAAAAATCCGGACTTTTCACCGCCCAGAAAAAGGTTTTCAAATCCTCTTGCCCTCATGAAATCATCCCGTTCTCCTACCGCCATGTATCTGATTGAATTTCCCTTGCCTCCGGCATAAGGGTCCGTAAACATGGCATTTTCAAAACCCTCCACGGTTCTGAGCTTTTCAAGGTTGAAGAAAGGAGTCATCAGCTTGGCACATCCCGTATCCAGGATTATTATGTTCTCTGCGAATTCAGGCAGCGCATACTGCTGGCATACCTTTTGAGCTAGCTTATCACGGTTCACCAGATGGTCCGGCAGCGGTATTACGGCAAACCCGTCCTTCTCAAGTTTCTTCTGAAGTTTTTTGCTTAGTGTGCTTTTATCCAGCTTGCAGGAGCCGCTGTAAGCGCCCGGCACGCCGCCTGCCCGCTCCCCCGCAAGGTCGCAGGCGCCCGCCTTCTCCGTCAGGCTGACCCGGGGCCCGAAGGCGGGGCAGCGGAGAATACACATGGAACATCCGCTGCCGTGCCGGGCGCAGTTTCCCATGGGACCTGTGGAGCCAGTGGTTTCCACGAACACATCAGCATCAAGAATGTCCTCTATATAGTGGCCGCCCTTTGACGTTATCAGCTTAAGCGCCTTTATCCTTCTGTCTGCCGGCTCAGCCATTACCACATCCGCAGCACGACACATGAATCTGAGCTCAACACCCAGCTTTCTTAGCAGCCGGCGAACCTCCGGCTCAGCCCTCCTGGTATCATAAAAGCTGGCATGCCTGTGCCCCGGAAAGTCCACATCTTTGTGAGTGCTGAGCCTGTCTGTTATCTCAAAAAGTTCGCCGGCACCCATGGCTATGTTTTCCTCAGCAGCAGTGAACCTGCCGTTATTCCTCATGATTCCCCCTACATTTCCCAATCCCAGCAGCAAATCTGTCTTTTCCACAAGCACCGTTTCCAGACCCAGCTTTGCTGCCCTGACGGCGGCGGCACATCCTGCCCAGCCGCCGCCTGCTATTACGATTCTGCACATAAAAACACCTCCCCATTCTATTCTATTCAGGGAAGGCGCTTGTAATAACATCGGATATACTCGAGTATATATGAAAGCAGCGCTTCAGTCACCTTTTTTCAGCGTTACAAAAAGTATCTCCGGTGCATTGTCCGGCTGATTGATCATGTCCGTCCGGACGCAATGATAAAGCCTCTTATCCAGCCCTGCTGCCATATGGAGCAAGGCTTCTTTTTCCTCAGCCCCCTGCGGATGACCCGGATACATGGTGATGCAAAGAAGGCCGTCTTTTTTAAGAAGGGAAAGAGCTGCCTGTACTGCTTCAAGAGTAGTATCCACTCCGGTCACTATGGTTTTGTCGCCTCCCGGAAGATATCCCAGATTAAACATTATCAAAGCTGCCTTTTCATGAACACATTCAGCCATATGCTGGTGTCCCGTGCAGAAGACAATCACATTGCCCGGATCAAGGCTTCCGGCCCGCTCCCTTGTAGTCTCCACAGCCTCCTCCTGTATGTCAAATGCATATACCTTTCCGAATCTTTCGGCCAGCCATAACGTGTCATGTCCGTTGCCGCAGGTGGCATCTATGGCAACCGCATCTTTATCTGCATATTTTTCGCATATCACCCTTGCCAGTTCCGTCGTTCTGCTCAGTATATTCTCTCCCATGTATTTTCTCCTTTTTCCCCGCACAGGTTTTACACGCACTTGCACCGCCGCACTGTGATGCCGTCCGCATCAGTAAAAGAGCATGCTCCGCAGATTCCCGCACCGCAGCACATGTTGGCATGATTTGCTGTTATTATATCACCTTTTCTGCCGGACCGCAGCCCCGAATATTTTTCCGTGTAGTAGGGCGAAGCCAGAAGCATTATCTGTGATGAATCGTCAATAGCTGATAATATCTTTTCTGTATCCTCTGCAAGGCTTACTCTTTCCCACGGACGCTTTCCTGAACCTGACTCCGTATTAATTCCCGTACAGTTTCCCAGGTAGTCCTCCAGAAAATCATCTGTCAGCTTATCAGTGTCAATCAGCAGCCGTGTTCCGTAAGCCTTATCTCTGCTCTGCGCATACATTATATTTATGAAAGGCGCTATCGCCGTTCCCTTGGCTATTACCGTCAGGGGTTCTTCCAGATTCAGCCTTTCTACATTTAAGAGGCCCGCTTCAAAAGGTCCTGCAATCTTCCAGACGTTTCCCATATCCTTTTTAAGAAGTTCTCCTGTCTTAGGTCCGGCTGGCTGCACCGCTATCTCAATCCAGCCCCCTACAGCTACTCCTTCCTCATTTTCATTTTTTCCATAGCAAAATCCCGTGCACATGACAGACAAAGGCACCCTGCATCCCAGTGCTGACGCCGTTATAAAGCTGCCCGCCTTTCGGCAGCGCCATGCGAATCCTCTGCTGACCGCCAGCCTTACTGCTGCCAGCTGCTCAGAATAATTCTTTATTCCCATAATTTCAGCATAAAATTCCTGCGGCAGCGATCTCCCGGCAGCAGGGTTTTCTGCCCACTGTAAAAATTCGTTATAGGGACATACTCCCTGCCAGTCCGCAGAGCAATCACACTTTCCGGTCCTACCCAAGGTACATGCATAACACTGACCTGCCTCCATAAGGACGCATGGGCATCCGGAGCTCCCTATATCCACACACCTGTAATTCACAGTCTGCCTCCTTCCCACTTCCGTTTTACTGTTCCAGCCCGAAACCATAATCCATGAGGGCGTAAGCGTCATTGAACCAGTTACCGTCCTTAAGGACTACAGCTATAAGTTCTTTACCGTCACGCTGAGCTGAAGCAACAAGGGTTCTTCCCGATTTTTTGGTAAATCCGATCTTTACACCATTTCCTCCTTCATAATTGAACACTGTCTTATTTTTGTTCACGAAACTTCTGTCTGTTTCCTCACTGGACCAGCGCCTGGCTCCTGCAATTTTTCTGAAGTCATCTCTTTTCATGGCCTCTGACGCTATCACAGCAAGATCTCCTGCGGTGGTATAGTGTTTTTCATCAAAAAGCCCGCTGGGATTAACAAAATGAGTTCCGCTGCACCCCAGTTCCTCTGCTCGCCGGTTCATCTTTTCAACGAAATTTTCCTTGGTTCCTCCCACGCAGATTGCGATGGCTTCCGCGCTGTCATTTCCCGACTGAAGTATGAGACCGTACAACAGTTCCTCCAGACTGAGTTTTTCTCCTGCTTTCAGATATAGGGAGGAGCCTTCAATTCCTGCCGCTTCCACAGGTACTATTACTTTGCTGTCGATGCCAAGGCCCAATTCTTCCAGTGTTTCCAGGGCTACAAGTGCTGTCATTATCTTGGTGGTGCTGGCAGGATAAAGCTTCTCATCCGGATTTTTTTCGTACAATATCCTGCCGCTGTCACTATTGATGAGTACCGCTCCTTCTGCCGATACGGAGGGTGCCTCCACAGAAGCGCTGATGCTTTTATGCGGAGGTTTCAGATGTTCCTCGTCGACTCTCAGAGACGGGCTCATATATTCCGTCAGGGCCCCAAGAAACCCGGCAGCTGCCAGCAGAACCAGCAGAGCTGCAATTCCCCTTACTTTAAATTTTTTTCTTTTCATAACAAAACTCCCACCAATATTTTACGGCCGCCCAAAAGTTATATTACTGTTTTTCACTTACAACAAGTCAATAGCATGCTATTTAGTTTTTATCAGGCCTATGCTATACTCTCCATATCTGCAGGAGGAATTGCCATGAATCACAATACAACCCGCGGAGGTCTTATCAAACAGTTTAATGATGCTCTTTCCAGAAGAGCAAACAACTCTCTTCGAAAAGATGATTTAACAATGACGCAGCTGTGAGTACTTCTCATTCTTAACGAGACTCCGGAAGGCCGTATGAATATGAATGAGCTCGAGCACGCTCTCCATGTGGCACAGTCCACAGCAGTGGTAATAGTCAAGCGTCTGGAACATAAAGGTTTCATAGAAAGCTGCTGCAACCCTGAGGACAAGAGAATAAAAATTGTCACGATAACAGAGAAAAAACAATGGATATTTTCAGTTCCATGCCTGTTGGCAGGTCTGTCTCAAAAAATGCAATTCCCGCCATGGCCGCCATGCTCATGTTTCTCATCTACAATCTTGCTGATACCTTTTCCATTGGCCAGACTCACGAAGCACTTCAAGTAGCTGCCGTATCCCTGACGACACCAGTTTTCCTCATTTTTATGGCTTTGGGCACTCTCTTCGGCGTCGGCGGCACATCCGTCATATCACGTTCTCTCGAAGAAGGTAAAAAAGAATACGCCGATAAGTATGCTCTTTCTGCATGTGGGTATGTGTCTTGACAGACATAATCATGTCAGCTATTATGCTGATTTTTATGGATAAAATTCTTCTCGCCGGAGCAAGTTCTTATACCTGTGAATATACGGAAACTTATCTTACTATCATAGTGATGAGCGTACCTTTCATGCTTATCTCAAACTGCTACTCTAATGTTATAAGAGCAGAGGGACAGTCTGTACGAGCCATGATGGGTCAGCTGCTGAGTAACCTGCTCAACGTGCTTCTGGACCCCATAATGATTCTCCTTCTGGGCTGGAATGCAGCCGGAGCTTCTGTCGCCACAGTAATAGGCAATGTTTTGGAGCCTGTTATTACTTACACTTCTTTATCAGCAGAAAGTCCACACTCTGCATGTGGCTGGGGCAGGTTGTACAGCCTCTGCTGGGCTACTGTTTTGGGGCCGGTCTCCGTGACCGTTTCAAAGATGTCCTTCGCTTCGCTCTGATATTCGCATTGTGTCTGGGCCGGCCATGACAGTTCTTTGCTATGTCTTTGCCCGCCATCTGGTTGAAGCTTTTCTCACTGACGAAACAGCCTTCAGCCTGGCAGTATCCTTTACCCGGATACTTCTGAGTACAGGATTTCTGTTTGGAGTGTTTTATGTGCTCATTAATGCTCTACAGGCCATGGGTGCTGCCACCGAATCTCTTATATTCAGCCTCAGCAGGCAAGGTATTATTTTTATTCCGGCTCTCTTCGTTCTTGAGACCGCAGCAGGAATGAGCGGCATTGTTTGGGCGCAGCCTGTGGCTGATGTGCTTTCCCTGGTACTTGCTGCAATGCTTTATTTTCGTATCTGGCGCAAACCTTTCAACTTAACTACTTAAAAAATAAAAATATCACGTTGGATACATACGACCAGAACGTGATATTTTTAATGTTAAAGGAGATTATTACCTAACACTCATCCGTATCAATCTCTCCTGTCATAATCTTTAATACATTTAAGTCCGTCTCTGACATGCCGTTTTTCCCCACGAAACATACATTAGAAACAGTCTTTTCGGCATCTTCTCCCATTAGTCCCTCATTGATGCCGAAAGAATTTCCTTCTTCCAGCATATCTAGCGACATAAGCATAGCATCCAATGCGGTGGCAAGTTTGGCTGCACAAGTTGACTTTGCTCCATCGCATATTAAGCCTCCTACATTAACTAACGTAGATTCTATAACCTTAGATATTTTACCCTCCGGCCATTTCTTTAGATATGCAATGCCTGCCCCTGCTGCTGCAGCAGCTGAAGCCGCACCACAGAAAGCAGATAAGCTTCCAATTTTTTTCTTTGCATATATTGATACTAGGTTGCTTACCAGTAATCCCCTTAAAAGTTCGTCTTCGGTTAAATTTTTTTCCTTAGCAAATTCAATTACCGGAAGAGAAACTGCAAGTCCCTGATTCCCACTTCCCGAATTAATTACCACCGGCATACTGCAACCATTCATTCTTGCATCAGAGCCTGCGGCTACTTTTCCCTTTATTCTTGATGAAAAATCTGCATTCCCTCTTTTTATCACCGTTTTTCCTATGTTTGCTCCGTATGAATGTGTTAGACCCTCATTTGAAATCGCGGTATTGCACTTTATTTGCATTTTAAGAATATCTCTGACATCACTCAAACGGACTTCTTTAGCAAAATCCAATATCTCAGATATGCTCATTGTCTTATAAAAGTTATCCTTTTGACGTTCTGTTTCTGGCTTCTCAAATATAATTATTCCGTCTTTAGCAATTCTCGTGATGTTCGTATGTGTATGTGAAACTGTGACTTCAGCTTCTGACACTCCTTCGTGCGCAGTTATTTTCACATATAAATTGTCCACACCTTCAGCTAAAACACATTTACAAAATCCGCTGGCTACAAGCTTTTTGCACTCTTCAATTTGGTCTTCGGTTACTTTTTCCAAAACGTTCAAGCCAGCATTCGCGTCTCCTGCTATCGCCCCCAGTGTAGCTGCAATTTCAATCCCTTTGTTATTATCAGAATTCGGAACAATAACGCCCATGACATTTTTTACGATATTTCCGCTGCATTCTGCCATTATATGTGACGGTACAGAATTCAAAACCTGCGACGCCTTTGCGCTGGCATAAGCAATAGCAATAGGTTCCGTACACCCTAATGCCGGAATTAGTTCTTTTTTTAGCAATGAAACATAGCTTTCATACCGTTCTTTTTCCATGCATTTTTCTCCTGTATGTTTCCTTTTTAATTGTTTACCTCTGTACACATTTTCTTAAGCAGCAGGCACAAAAAATCCCAGAAAGGCTTAACAGTATCTAAATCCAAATGCTCTGTCGGAGTATGAGCATCTCTTCCCAATGGTGCTATTGCAACAATGTCCATGTCTGGAATGGCGCCTGCCACAATACCTGTTTCAGCACAGCTATTATGTTTTTCCATCTTTAATTGTTCTCCAGTCAACTCAGCGAATGCCTCACAACAAAGTTTCTGAAGTTGGGAGTCTCTGCGATATGGCCATCCCGAGAAACTGTCAAGGAGTATTATCTCCGCTCCGCACCAATCTGCAATTATTCCAATTCGAGTAAAGAGTTCTTCTTTCACAGTATCTTCAGGAGCTCTAAGCATCGTCTCCATTTCTATACAGTTCTCCTTAAAAGCAACTGCCATTGTATTATTTGAACAAAGAATTGTCTCTTTTTCTCGCCAATCCCGTTTTGTAACTCCAAAAGGCATCATATAAAGCATTCTTTGAAGATTTTCAGTCGTTTCTTCATCCAGCATTTCAGGATAAACCTTTTCATCGCTTTTTTTAAGTGTAATATGTAGTCCCTCTTCAGGATCTGCATATTCCCTACATATCGTCTCCGCAATTTTCTCAAAAGCCTTTTCGGCTGCAAATACGTTTTTTTCATCAATTGTAATAAGTGCCTTCATTGCTGGTACAATTCCACATACTCTGTCGCAAGATGTATAAACAATATTTAGCGGAATACACTTTGACATTTGACATAGAATCCTTCCCATTACGGTTACCGCACTTATTCTTCCTGCATCAATCATTAGACCTGCATGGCCACCCAATAATCCATCAATACTTATTTCAAATATCACACCTGAAATAGCTTTCTTCTTAAGTGGCAATCTAAGTAGACAATTTGCTGCCCCTGCTGTTGAAACACACATCACATCAGGGTCTCCGCAGTCCATATTAATCATTCTCCGGGATTTAATTCTGGAATAATCAACTTTTCTAATTCCTACCATCCCTGCTTCTTCGCATACAGTAAAAAGCATCTCCAAAGGAGGATGAACCACGCTCTTATCCTCCATCAATGCCAACATATTCATCATTCCTACAGCATTATCTGCTCCCAGTGTTGTTCCATCAGCATACAAATAATGTCCATCCACTAAATGTGTCTTTATGGAATCTGTCAGAAAATTATGATTTGATGCTGCTTCTTTTGCTGCAACCATGTCCATATGCGCCTGCATTAAAAATGAAGGTACCGTCTCATAACCCTGTGTCGCGTTAACATAAACTATTAAATTTCCTGCTTCGTCTTCATAGTATTCATGGCCATTTTTTTGTGCAAAATCTTTTATATAATTGCACAACGCTTGTTCATGATTTGATATATGCGGAATATCACATATATTTTTAAAATGTTCAAGCACATGCTTTGGTTCAAATTTTTCTATATAATCCATCAAATATCCTCCAAACAGAGCAAAAATAATGTGCGGCCGCAACACAATTGCGACCGCACTCGTGCTCATAACGTTTCTATGCGTTAAAACTCCATTCATAGCAGTAATATGGATGAACAGTTGAATCATGCACGACAGCATTAATCCTATTGTTCCATGCATATACCAATTCATGATGGAAAATTGGTACCGATGGTGCTAAGTCAATAATATATGCAATTAATTCTGCATATATTTTCTGGCGTTCAGCAGGTTCGCTTTCGCTCTCAGCTTTTGCGAACATTTCATCAATCCATGGGTCACTTAACTGGCAGAAGTTATTGCCACCAATGCCCGATGTTCCGTAGTGACAAACGTTATATGAGAAGTCTGCACGGTATGATAATGTTTGGGTCATCAATGCAAAGTTACCGCTCTCGGCATCTTCGTCAGGTGTCGATGTGTTTTTAAGTTCAAGAGTAACACCTATATCTGCCAGGTTCTGCTGGAATACCTGTGCGGCTTTCTCCAAGTATGTTCCTCCCATTACATCCATAACTACACCGTAGTCAGAGAAATTAAGCCCATTAGGATAACCTGCCTCTGCGAGTAAAGCTTTTGCCTTTTCCGGATCATATGTCACTTCCTCAGATTCTGAGAAGTCAACACCAAAGCAGTTAGCATCGCTTGCTTGAAGACGGGCTGGTTTAGCGTATCCTTCATACGCAATCTTAATTATACTTTCTTTATCACATGCATAGTTTAATGCCTGACGGACAAGTTTATTGTCAAGCGGTTTTACGGTTGTATTGATGGCGAAGATTGCCGTCTTAAGTGTCTGTACTTTTTCAATTGTAAATGTGTCATTTCCTTCAATATTAACCAGCTGTGTTGGTTCTACTTT
This sequence comes from Bacillota bacterium, assembly GCA_022787405.1. Classification (GTDB taxonomy): domain Bacteria; phylum Bacillota; class Clostridia; order Peptostreptococcales; family Anaerovoracaceae; genus SUG1106. Next base: position 324 of record JALFXR010000061.1, on the reverse strand, counting down.
CATGATGTCGATTTCCCCAGTTTCCAGCTGAACAGAAGCGGTTGAGCTATCGCCAACGTAACGAAGTTCAATATTTTTTATTGCGGCAGGTCCTAAGCGATAATCTTCAAAACGAGTAAGCTGTGCTGCTGTTGCGAAATCAATCGATACCAGTTCATAAGGGCCTGTACCACATGCTTTATCGTTAAAATTGCCATCACATTCAGTTACAAATTTTTCATTGAGTATTGGAACCTCATTAGTGTAAACCAAGAATAAAGGTGTTACTTTGCTCAAAGTAAATTTAACTGTGTGCTCGTCAATTGCTTCAATAGTTTTAATCAT
>JALFXR010000224.1 GCA_022787405.1 Bacillota bacterium | reverse complement strand
ATGCTCTGAGGTGCCTTTCCAAGCATCTCCTTGGCTCTCAGGCCAACTGCAAGAGTCTTGCCTCCGCGGTTTTCCACTGCAATAACAGAAGGTTCATTAAGAATGATTCCACTGTCTTTTACATAGATCAGGGTGTTTGCTGTACCGAGATCAATTCCCATATCCTTAGCTTTAAATAAACTGCACATTTTAATACCTCCGCCTTTATATGTTCTGTTTTTTATCCGGTTCAAGGTCTAGCTGCCGATTTCCTCCATAAGACCCATACTCTTCATGCTGCAGTACTGACCGTCCCCTATCACTATGTGGTCTATGACTACTATGCCCAGAAGCTTTCCACATGCAATGAGTCTCTCCGTGGTTCTGATGTCTTCCTCACTGGGCTCCGGATTACCGCTGGGGTGATTATGCACGAAGACTATTCCTGCAGCACTACGTCTGACTGCCTGGCTGAATACCTCTCTGGGATGAACCAGAGTACTCGTCAGTTCTCCGATGGATACTGTCTCTATGGATATGATCTCTCCACGGGGATTAAGCAGCAGTGCCTTGAAAATCTCACGCTTCTCATAACGCATGTCTTCAATAAACATTCCCGCTATATCTGCAGAACTCTCCACGCCAATACGTCTGGTTCTGGGAGTGGTGGAAATTCTCTTTCCAATCTCCACGGCAGCTATTATTCTGGCCGCCTTTGACCGGCCGATGCCGTTTATGGACATCAGTTCCTGCACAGAACTTTCCGCCAAACATGTAATCCCGTCTCCGCTTCTGGAAATAACATCCTCAGCCAGACTGATAGCCGACTTTTCACGTGTGCCGGAACCAAGCAGAATGGCCAGAAGTTCCGAATTGGAAAGAGCTTCTGCACCTTTGATCAATGTCTTTTCTACAGGTCTTTCACTAGGGGGCAATGCTTTGATTTTCATAAATTTTTCCTCACTTTCTATGGTCTTCTTAGATGAATAATTCATACTGAAACCAGCGAAAGCAAATCGGAAATCCACACAACTATCCCATTTTATCAAAATAAAATACTATTTAGAGATTATAACATTTTTTTGATATAAGTACAAGATGAATGGACGCATTATTTTGTGAAGTTTCGGTCAAAATATATAGGGACGTGAGAGAAATAATTCTGCGTTCGAGTTTAGACATCAGGAGGGCTAAGTTATGAACAGTGGTGCAAACCAGACAATCAGGTGCACAGTAAATCAGTGCAGATATCACGAAAATTCAAAGAACCTCTGCTCACTGGACGCTATTACAGTGGGAACCCACGAGGCTAATCCTACCCAGGAGCAGTGTACAGACTGCTTATCTTTCGAGGTAAAGTAACTTCAATCAGTGCAAAATAGGTACTGGCAGTTTTAGCATCAGTCAAGCACTGAAGCCCCCTTTTTCGCATATAGTAAAGAACGAAAGAGGGGGTTTACATATATGAGCAGTTCCTTTCCCAATCCGCTGACTGAAGCAGAAGAACAATACTACGTCAAATTACTTGAGGAAAATGATCCGGCCGCACGTCTTACGCTTATTGAAAGAAATCTCAGACTCGTGGCACATATAGCAAAAAAATATGCCGGCCCCATGACAACACAGGACGACCTCATATCTATAGGAACTATCGGCCTTATAAAGGCGGTGAATACATATACCAGCAAAAAATCCACCAGGCTGGCCACCTACGCCGCCAAGTGCATCGAAAACGAAATTCTTATGAGTATACGTGCATCCAGGAGAATCAAGCAGGAGGTTTCTCTCAGCCTTCCAATCGGCACTGATAAAGACGGTAACGAAATCAGCTTCAACGACATACTGGGTACGGATACGGATGAAATTGTGGATTCAATCAATCTGAAAATTCAGGTAGGCAAGCTTCATGATGCCATAAATTCAACCCTTACTCCAAGGGAAAAGACGGTAATTATTTCACGTTACGGACTGGACGGAGAAGATGCCAGACCTCAGCGTGAGATTGCCGAGGGTCTTGGCATCAGCCGTTCCTATGTATCCCGCATCGAAAAGCGGGCTCTCGAAAAATTAAAAGATTATCTGGACGAAAAATAAGAAGACATGGTGTAACCGTGCTTGACCATCACTTCATTTTCACACCATCAGCATATATGGAAGCAATCTTTTCTATCCCGTCAAGCTGTCTTGCATCGCACTTGCAAAGAATCCCCATAACTTTTTCACGCGCTCTCATAAGGTCCTCATTGTCTTCTTCGTT
>JALFXR010000051.1 GCA_022787405.1 Bacillota bacterium | reverse complement strand
AAGGGAAAATGTCTCCATCACCGCTGTCTGCTATTCGCTGAAAACCGTAAGAGAAAAGATAAAAGCGTTCTTTTAATGTACCTTGAAAACTGAATATCCCTTTGCCGGATACTTTCCCGATATCACGAGCACATCAGCCGGTACGCCATAACCCTGCAGTCTCTCTTGCAGACTTCAGGCAAGCGATACACACCGGGCTGTAAAATCGGTCGGTTGCCGATACTGCCATGACTGATACCGGGTATAATGATACTCCTGCTCAGCCACAGCCTGAGTGCAGCCATAGATGCTTTGCCTAGATATGAGATGCACCGCACGCAATGGGAGCAGCTTAAAGAACAAGGGGTGGAATTCCCGTGGAGCCATGAACTGTCGACCACATGGCCGTCCGGCAAATTTTGTTTTATTTTTAAATGAGTCTCTCTGATGCGGCGATGAGAGAGTAACATAGTTTTTGCTTGTGATTGCGGCAGAAATAGCGTATACTATATATGTCAGCATATACAATGTGTGAGAAAAAGAAGGGCTCATGAAAGAAAGGACAGGGAGATGCGGGAAGAGATTGTTTTGTACCATGGAAGCAAGGAAATTGTTGAATTTCCGGAAATTAGAGTTACAAAATACAATAAAGATTTCTATTTTGGATTTTACTGTACCACACTAGCTGAACAAGCGGAGAGATGGGCAACAAGATTCGATGGAAAGGGTTTTCTGAACGAATATCAGTACACCCCGAATGAGGAATTGTCTGTGAAAAAGTTTCCGGAAATGAGCGAAGAATGGCTGGATTTTATTGTCGCATGTAGAAGCGGAAAACCTCATAATTATGACATTGTAGAGGGACCTATGGCAAACGATACGATTTTCAACTATGTACAGAACTATGTTGACGGTAAAATCAGCAGAGAGGCATTCTGGGATTTGGCCAGATTTAAAAGACCAACACATCAGATAAGTTTTCACACAGCAAAGGCATTGACCACTTTAAAGTTTTTGAAAGGGAGTGAGGTTAGGGATGAAGAATAACAGTGCTTTGTTTTATACCTGTAGCCTTATAGAATACATCGGAAGAGAACAAAAGCAAAAAAGGGACAATGTAGTAAAACTGTTGGGAAGAGAAATTATTAAGAGAATATACAGGTATGCGGACGTTTTCCATTGCGAACCAATTGAAAAAACCGCAGATGATTTCATTAATATGTGCAATATTCCTGTTGGAACCTACAATAATGTTGAAAAAGCAAGATATGAGGTGCCGGATTATTGGACAATAGGTGAGGTATATGAGAGATTGATAGAAGACGTTTCGGAAGACAACACCGAAGCAATTGTTGATTCACTTATAGCGGTGTATAATTCGTGGATAAGTGATGCCATATCCAATTATAATACAGACTTTTATTACCAGTCACGTGAATATATCTATCAGTGCTATACAGAAGGAAAAATCTGTGCATAGTAGACTGTAGCGGTCTTCCGCCGTTTAAGTTATATTGGGGTTGATTCTATGGAAAACATAAAGACAAAAAGACATAATGTAAAAGTGGTTGATTCCTCGAATCAGAGAAGATATATTTCTGATAGTGATGCGGAGATGGATGCAAGGGCTGTGGAAGCGGTCAGAGTAGCAGTATCAAGGGCTGAGGTGTGTAAAAAACCGATAGCAAAATATGATGTAGTTACAAAAAAAGCCTATGTCGAGTATCCGGGCGGGAGAAGGGTATATGTCAGATAGAAAACCACTGATTCTTGTTTTTGAGGGACCAAATGGCTCGGGGAAAAGTACTATTCGTGCGTAATAAAGAGGATATTTCTATTTTCCCTAATGAACTGTGGTCCGAAGAAAATCTCATAGAATTAATCGGATAGTGGAAATTTATATAGTTACTACAATCGTCATCTAGAAAGATGGCGATTTTTTTGTCCTATTTTTTCCGCAGACCCATAGTTTGTATCAGGGGGTATGTATGGACAGAGATAATGTGAAAATCGAGAATATATTTAAAACGGAAGATAATGAAGCAAGAAAAGAGGCTGTTTTAGCCAGGCTGATATCATTAGTGGAGAAAGATCTGGAGAAAGGTGTGCAAACACAGGCAATCGCACATTTGCATAAGAAATAATTTTGAAGTATTTTGAGTACAGAGGTGAAAACGGTGAGAGCAATGAATCTGTACGAAAGACCTAAAGTGGCAATATACTGCAGGCTGTCCGATGAGGACCATAACAAAAAGAATCCTGAAGAAGACAGCAGAAGCATACAGACACAGAAGGCCATGCTGCGTGACTATGCCCACGAGCAGGGCTGGGAAATATACGACATCTATTCCGACGATGATTACTCCGGTGCAGATTCCAGCCGCCCGGAATACAACCGTCTGCTGGAAGATGCAGAGAAAAGAAAATTCGACATTGTTCTGTGTAAGCATCAGTCCCGTTTTACCAGGGACATGGTACACGTTGAGACATACATAAATGAAAAGTTTTCGGAATGGGGCATCAGGTATGTGAGCCTTCTTGACGGAGCTGACACCTCCCTTGCCGGAAACAAGAAGAGCCGTCAGATTAACGGACTGGTCAATGAGTGGTATCTTGAGGACCTGTCTGAGAATATGAGAAGAGCCTATGCCACCAGAAAAAAAGAAGGCAAATACATTGCAAGCTGCCCGGTTTACGGATACAAGAAGGATCCAAATGACCCTTATCACCTCATCATTGATGAGCCTTCGGCAAAGATTGTAAAAAGAATCTTTACCATGTGTATTGAGGGTATGAGCCTGAATGTTATTGCAAGAACCTTGAATGAAGAAGGAGTGCCCTCGCCTACAAAATATAAAACAGAGGTGCAGGGTATAAACTTCAAGGGAACGGATAACCTGCGCAAGTCAAGACGGTACAAGGGGGAAAGTCTGTGGCAGAGCAGCTCCATAAACCACATTCTCAATAACGAGGTTTATACAGGCGGGTTGTATCAGAATAAACGGCGGACAATCAGTTATAAAAACCACAACCGCATTAATCTGCCAAGGGAAGAGTGGATTATCGTGAAGGACACCCATGAGCCTATCGTTACTATGGAGGAATTTGAACGGGCCAGAATCCGTAGATCGAGGAATCCACGGATCACAACACGGGGGGAAGGAAACTTTTTCTCAGGAAAGCTGGTCTGCGGATACTGCAGCGGTGCTGTGGTATACAACAGCTCCAAGGATGGACATAGGTACTACCGGTGTCATAACCGGATAAACCTGAAAAACTGCAAGGGCGTTTCTGTATCAGAAGAACTGCTGAAGCGGGAAATTCTGCATGAATTGAAGAACATTTTCGATACATGGATAAACGAGGATGATATAAATGCCATTTCTGAGAATGTAAAAGTAAAGACAAGTCCTGAACTTCAGAATCTCGAAGACGAGATTTACTCGAAACAGGCATCTCTTGAGAAAATCATAGAAACTAAATCGCAATTATACAGCGATGTGGTGGAAGGTATCGTTTCAAAGGACGACTATAGGGAAATGTCGGAACATTTTTCTCAGAAACAGAAGACACTGAAAAAGGAGATTGAGTCTATGGAGCATACACTGGAGCTGGAAAAGACCACTGCCGAACTACGAAAAAAAAGAGAGAAAAAGCTGAAAGCTCTGGTCCGGCAGACGGCAGATAAGTATATGAAATGCGAAGAACTGACAGTAGAAATGCTGCAGACTTTCGTGGACTATGTTGAAGTAAAAAACGGAGAAAAACGAGGCTCGAAAGAGCTAAAAATACACTGGAATTTCTAAAATTTGTGGCGGCTGTGCAGGCCTCATGCCCCGGCTGGGTGATTACTGCCCGCACGTCGCCGCCGTTATTTACTCTTGCAAACTCACCCTCGGTTACCGTGGCACGATTCATAATTACAGTAGCCACTGCCTGCATTCCTGCCGTTCCCTCACCTCCGGCTTCGCATTGTATAAGTCTTGCGAATAATTCTCTTGTATCCAGTGCCATCTGTTCACCTCCGCATACTATACCATTCTATGCGGTATGGTAGCGTTGGGTGCTTGCCGAGAGAAGATTTTTTATTGTAGGAAAACACGTTTTGTGATAAAATACCACTGATAAAATAGGAGGTGCCTGATGAGTCAGCAAGTGAAAAAGAATATTCTGGTTATAGACGGGCAGGGCGGAATGCTCGGTAAACAAATGGTTGAGGCCGTGCGGAAGCTTATCCCCGATGCAGAAATAACAGCTGTAGGGACTAATACAATGGCTACGGCAGCCATGCTCAAGGCGGGAGCAGACAGGGGAGCTACAGGTGAAAACTCGGTGATAGTATGTTCCAAAACTGCAGACATTATAGTAGGGCCGGTGGGTATAGTAATAGCAGACTCACTGCTGGGTGAAATCACCGCAGATATGGCGGCAGCAGTCGGAAGAAGTCAGGCATATAAGATTCTGCTTCCTGTGAACAAATGCAACAATATCATCATAGGAGTAAAAGGGAAGAGCACTTCCGAACTTATTGGAGAAGCAATTGAAAAGATTGAGGAAATAAGCGGGGTTTAGTATTTTCAGGGGATTTTGGAAAGATGATTATATTCGTATTGACAGTAATTTTTGAAATAATACTGAGGGCATGGACCTTCGGGATAGCTTTGGGCGGATTCAGCGGCAAGTGTTTTCTGATTGCCGTTCTGATGTCTGCCTTTTTTGCTTGCATTTTTGATGCTCTGATGGGACTTTTGGGGCAAAAACACCCTAAAGCAGCAAGGAGAATAACAATAGGTATTGCAGTTTTCTGGATGTTGATATATTCAGCCCAGCTGGTATACTATGATATCTTCCGGACCTTCTTTTCAATTTATTCCATGGCCAACGGAGGGCAGGTACTTGAGTTTATAGATATAATAATCGTTACCATCTTCGACAAGATTGTGCCTATTCTTCTTAACTTTACAGCAGGGGCAGCTGCAGTGTATTTTATTCTTAAGCAAAACCCCCGTCAATGGAATAAAAAAATGTATCGATGGGGAACTGCTCTGGTATGCTTCTGCCTGATTGCCGCAGCTTTCCTGACAGAACTAGGCGATACGGGTATGGGAACGCCGTACGAGTACCTTCACAGAACTAATGAAATCAAAGGATGCGTCAAAAGCTTCGGACTTGTGACGGCTTCGGTTATTGACACTAAAAGGCTTGCCTTTGGGTTTAACGAAATGCCGAAAGATAAGGCTGTAGAAGCAATTAATGAATATTTCGGAGAAAGAGATATGGTGACCGGAGCAGATGCATCAGGTGGGGATGATAATAGTCAGACAAATGAAATGACCGGGATATTTGAAGGCAAAAACCTTATATATATAACTGCAGAAAGCTTTACTGATCTTGCTATTGACGAGAAGCACACTCCGACCCTTTACAAAATGAGTAAAGAGGGGATTTCCTTTACAAACTTCTACACACCTGTCTGGGGAGTAAGTACGCTGGACGGTGAATATGTAAACTGTGTGGGTCTGATTCCAAAGGCAGGTGTATGGTCTATGACAGAAGCGGCGGATAGCTATCTGCCTTTTACGCTGGGAAATCAGTTCCGAAAGCATGGATATGTGACCAAGGCTTATCATAACCACAACATTAATTTCTACCATAGAGAAAAATCGCATCCCAATCTGGGATATGACTTTGATGGACAAGGAGGCAGCTACGATTTCGGAAACAGCTGGCCAGAGTCTGATCTGGAGATGATAAAGCAGACCACTCCGGATTTTCTTACTGCTGATAGAGACGGCGAAATCGCTCCTTTCCATGTGTACTATCTGACAGTGAGCGGTCATCTGGAGTACAATTTCAGACTTCAGGATATGGCGGCGAAGCATGAAAAGGATACAGAGGATCTGGATCTTTCTGAGGGCCCGAGAGCGTATAAGGCGGCCAATATGGAGCTGGACCTTGCTATGGAGCTTCTGGTTGAAAGACTGGATGAGGCCGGAGTACTGGAGAATACGGTGATTGTAATTGCCGGTGACCACTACCCATATGCACTGAGCAATAAAGAAATCAGCGAATTAAGGGGGCATAAGATAAGTGAGCCTTATGAAAAGTTCAAGAGTACGGCTATTATCTGGACACCGGATATGAAACCTATGACGATAGAAAAGACCGCCTCTAATCTTGACCTTCTTCCGACGGTTTCCAATCTGTTCGGGCTGGATTACGACAGCCGTCTGCTTATGGGCAGCGACATCTTCTCAGACCGGCCGGGACTGGTGGTCTTTGAGGATAAGGATTGGATAACTGACAGAGGAACGCGGCGCGAGCTTGCGTCAAGTAAGGCGGCCTCGGATATTCAGTATGTTAAGGAAATCGACAACCGGGTGGCTGACATGTTCAAGTATTCCGCATGGATACTGGATTACGACTACTATTCAAGTCTGAAATCAAGCTGAACAGGATTGTGGTCAGAATACCTGAACTGTGTGTCGACTACGCGGCTTGATACAATCTGAACGTTGTCTGATACAAGGAAGCCGTCCAGGGTGATCTGAAAGTTCGTTTTCGGGTCCCACGGCGAGTCTGCGTTCCTGCTGCTGGGAACAGGGTTTCTCTCGTCCAGAGGAGCAACTAGACTGAAGCCCTCAGGGACGCTTTCAAAAGGAAAACTCTTTGCCCAGTTCTGGTTTTCCTTTGAAACACCGAAATAGACCGAAGAATCACCTAAAAGATCCTTGTTGAAGTCACCTCCGCAGATGATATAATTGCCTTTGGCATATTCAGCGCGCATATCCTCATAGAGGACTTCCAGCTGCTGGTTGGCAATTGTAGGGTCTGTGGTATATGCGGAAAGGTGGAAGTTTATCAGCACCAGTTCTTTGCCGCTATCTGTCGGGATGCGGTTTACAACATAGCACCTGTCAAGATCCATAATCTTGGCTGCATCGGTCTGAACAGGCAGACTGCGGCGGAGAGCGCTTTCAATCGAGTAGTCTGAAAAAGTCATCAGGCCGGACTTCGACTTTCCATGAGGTTTTGTAAAGGGATAGAACAGGTAAGGCGAGTCGTAGTTCTGGGCGAAAGTATATGAACGTGAATCTTTATCAGCAAGCCTTGAGGTCAGAATTACGCTTTCGTCCACGTGGTGGGCGCGGGTGGAATCGATGTCAACCTCCTGAATGAGGTAAAAATCCGAGTCAAAGCCTGTAAGCTCAGCGGTGATATCATCCATGTTTTCCAGAACAGCGTCTTGGCTGAAGGCACGTGAATACTTGCCTCCGTCCATGAAAAAGCTGAACTGGTCAGTGTATGCTGCGAAACCTATATTCCATGATGTGACCTGAAGTTCTTTTCCTGCAGGAACGCCTGATGTAAGGACAGCCGAACCTGAAGGCTCTATGACCTGATTATCATCTATCCTGTGATAAGATGTGAAAAGATAGACCAGATATCCGGCGAGAAGCACTATCAGCGCCAGCAGAATTACACCTGTGATTTTTAAAGCTTTTTTCAAAATATGTACCTCCGTAAAGGGTGTCCGTAATGGGCACGTTTTTTGTTTTCTATTAAAATCATTTTACCACGCATAGGACTTTTAAGAAAGCAGAATTTGTGGTAAAATGTTGGATAAGTATCAGGACGAAAGGAGAGACTTATGGCTTTTACACACCTTCATCTGCACACAGAATATAGCTTGCTGGACGGTGCAGCCCGCATTAAAAACGTGGTGGCACGGGCAAAGGAGCTTGGTATGGACAGCCTGGCCATCACAGACCACGGAGCCATGTTCGGCGTTGTGGAGTTTTATAAAGAATGCAGGAAACAGGGAATAAAGCCGATAATCGGCTGTGAGGTGTATACTGCTGCCCGCAGGATGACCGATAAGGATGTGGAAAGAGATAAGCATCAGGGTCATCTGATTCTGCTGGCAAAAAACGAAACAGGCTATAAGAATCTCATCAAGATAGTATCAGCGGGATATATCAAGGGATATTACTATAAACCGCGGATTGACAAAGATGTGCTCAGAGAACACAGCGAAGGAATCATCGCCCTTTCTGCATGTCTTGCCGGAAACATTCAGCATCGCCTGCTGGTAAAGGACTATGCAGGAGCAAAGGCTGAGGCAGAGGCGCTTCTGGAAATATTCGGACAGGGCAATTTCTATCTGGAAATACAGGATCAGGGGCTGGAAGAGGAAATGTCCATAAAGGACGACCTGATCAGGCTGGGGAGTGAACTCAATGTGCCCCTGGTAGCCACCAACGATGTTCACTACGTGCGCAAAGAGGATGCAAAGGCTCACGATGTGCTTCTGGCCATTCAGACGGCTACAACTCTGGATGACGAGAACAGAATGCGCTTTCCTAACGATGAGTTCTACCTCAAGAGCGAGGACGAAATGCGAAAGATTTTTGCATATCTGCCGGAGGCGGTGGACAATACTCAGCTTGTTGCCGATGCCTGCAATTTCGACTTTAAATTCGGCGAGTACCATCTGCCTGAATTCAAAGCTCCGGAGGGAAAGAACAACACGGAGTATCTTAGAGAACTCTGCGATGCCGGACTTCACGAAAGGTACGGTGAAAATCCTGCACAGGAGCTTTACGACCGACTTAACTATGAGCTTAGCACCATAGAATCCATGGGATATGTGGAATATTTCCTGATTGTATGGGATTTTATAAACTATGCCAAAACAAACGGAATCATGGTAGGCCCGGGCAGAGGCTCGGCAGCAGGTTCCATTGTGGCATACTGCCTTAAGATAACTGATATCGACCCGATAAAATATAATCTGATTTTTGAGCGTTTTCTCAATCCGGAGAGGGTCAGCATGCCGGATATTGATATAGATTTCTGTTATGAGCGCCGTCAGGAGGTAATCGATTATGTTACCCGCAAGTACGGCGAGGGCAGGGTTTCGCAGATAATTACCTTCGGAACCATGAAGGCAAAGCAGGCAGTAAGAGATGTTGCCAGATCTATGAGTGTCAGCTATGCCAAGGCGGATACCATAGCCAAGGCTATTCCCTTTGAGCTTAATATGACCATAGACAAGGCCCTTGTCACCAGCCCTGAGCTTAAATCTATGTACGAAAACGACATGGAGGCACGGGAGGTCATCGACATGGCCAAGGCCATAGAAGGAATGCCGCGCCACGCGTCAACACATGCAGCCGGTGTGGTAATCTCCAAAGCCCCTATAGACGAGTATGTGCCTCTTTATCTTTCAGATAAGGGGCCTGCCACCCAGTTCACCATGACTACCATCGAAGAACTGGGACTGCTTAAGATGGACTTTCTGGGGCTGAGGAATCTTACAGTAATCCGTGATGCACTGGAACTTATCCAACGGAACCACGGAGTGAAGATAGATTTCAGCAAGATGTCCTACGATGATCCGGCGGTTTACGAAATGATTGCGGCGGGCAACACAGGAGGTGTTTTTCAGCTGGAAAGCGGCGGCATGACTCAGTTTATGAAAAACCTGAAGCCGACATGTTTCGAGGATATAGTGGCCGGAATATCACTTTACAGACCGGGTCCTATGGATTCCATACCTAAATACATAGAAAACAAAAAGAATCCACAGAACATAAAATATGTGGATGATGCTCTGGCGCCTATTCTGGACGTTACCTACGGCTGTCTGGTTTACCAGGAGCAGGTTATGCAGATAGTGCGTGATCTGGGAGGATACAGCTATGGCCGGTCCGACCTGGTGCGCCGTGCCATGTCCAAGAAAAAGATGGATGTCATGCTTGAGGAAAAGGAATACTTCATTCACGGCAAGCTTGACGACGAGGGAAATGTGGAGATACCGGGATGTGTACGCAACGGAATTTCCGAGCATGCTGCAGAGGAAATATTCAACGATATGGTAAGTTTCGCACAGTACGCCTTTAACAAATCCCATGCTGCTGCCTACGCGGTGGTTGCCTATGAGACCGGCTATCTGAAGGTACATTATCCGGTGGAGTTCATGGCGGCTCTCCTTACCAGCGTTATGGGTGATGTGAAGCAGATTTCCAGATACATCAGAAACTGCAGCGACATGGGCATAGAGGTGCTGCCTCCTTGTGTTGCTGCCAGCTATAAAAAGTTCAGCGTGGAAGACGGCAAGATACGCTTCGGACTGCTTGGCATTAAAAATGTGGGCGAGGGAGCTATCGATGCAATAATCCGGGCCCGGGAGGAAAAGGGTGTTCCTTCTGACATCTATACCTTCATCGGAAATCTTGATATTTCCCAGGTAAACAAAAAGGCCATAGAAAGCCTTATCAAGGCTGGCGCATGTGACTGTCTTTCTACCAACAGGGCGGCCATGCTTTCATTACACGAGGCTCTGGTAGAGTCGGCTCAGAACACCATGAAGAAAAACGTGGAAGGCCAGATGTCGCTTTTCCAGACTGCTTCGGAGACAATGAACACAGAGGCCATAGGCGGCAGACTGCCGGATATAGCGCCTTTCCCAAGGGATATACAGCTTGCCATGGAAAAGGAAATGCTGGGAGTTTACCTTACGGATCATCCTCTCAATGAATATGCCGACAGAATTGCCCGCATCTCAACCATAAGCTGTGACGATATCGCACATGCGGAGGAGGATGCCCATAATGGTGAAAACGCGGCTCTCCGTGACGGAATGAGCTGTGTCATAAGCGGAATGATAGCGGGAAAGAAAACGCTCATTACAAAGAGCAGCAGAATGATGGCTTTTATAGATTTGGAAGACCTTTACGGTGTCTGTGAGGTTGTGGTTTTCCCTAACGTATACGAGCGCTGCGCATCTGTCTGCGAGACCGACAGGGTTGTAGCTATCAAAGGAACGGTCAATTTCAAGGAAGACGAGGCTCCTAAGATTCTTGCCGATGAGATTCTGGATATAGATGAGGCTGTGGAAAAGGGCTTCAGCGAAAGGAAGCCTTTCAGGAGGCGTGAGCCTGCAGGGCAGCCTGCCGCAGAGCTTGAGCGCCAGCCTGCTGGCATGATAAAGCTGAGGATATCGGCCAACATGAATGAGGAAATGACCCTCCAGCAGATAAGGGTAACCTTGGCACGCCATAAGGGTGACTATCAGGTACTCATATACCTGCCGTCGGGCAGAACTCTCAGAACTGACAGCAGTTTGTGGGCTGAGCCTTCACCGGCTCTCCGAAATCAGCTGATTGCGCTTCTGGGTCAGGAAAATGTAAAGATATAGAGGTGAATTTATGGAAAGAACAGCAGTTGTATATACCAGCAAATACGGTGCAACGGAGAAGTATGCCCGCTGGATAGGAGAAGAACTTGAATGCCCTGTTTTCAGCCTTGATAATTTCAGCAAGGGTCAGCTTGACAATTACGATAATATTATTTACGGCGGCGGTGTTCAGGCCGGAGGAATCAAGGGTTTCGACAAGTTCAAGAAGTGGATTAAGCCTCTTATAGGCCAGCCTGAAAAGAAGATAGTTGTTTTCGCTGTAGGATTAAATGTGGATAATACCGACGGCCGCATGCAGCTCAGGGATATCAATTTCGATAAGGGCGAATTCAGACAGCTGACATGCTATTTTATGGGCGGTGCTTACGACCCTGCTCAGAGAAAGGGAATAGATAAGGCCCTGATGAGCATGGTTCACAAGATGCTAACGGACAAGGGCCTTAACATGAACGAGGATGAGCGCACATTGCTTGACCGCATTGAAAAGGGCTGCGACCTGGTGAGCCGCCAGCAGATAGAGCCGCTGGTGAAGGAGTTTAAGTAATGGACAACGAAAAATACAATACCGTACCTATGATTGAAAAAGCCTGCCAGATAGTCGATATAATATCAAAGGCAGGGGGAGAAGCGGGTATCTCTGAAATAGCAAGGGAAACAGGACTCTCCAAGTCCACGATATATAGAGTACTATACACGCTGCAGGATTGGAAGTGGATAGATAAGGACGAGGAAAGCGACCGCTATCGCCTTGGACTTTTTTTCCTGCAGGCTGGCAAGCAGGTAAAAGCAAAATTAATTCTTGAGGATGTTGCCAAGCCTGTAATGAAGCGTCTTGCCGAAGAAACAGGTGAAAGCGTTAATCTCGGCACCATATTCGAAAACCGTGTACTCAGCGTGGAGACTGTTCATGGGCAGGCATCTCTGATGGTGAGGGGACTTGAGCCTGTATTTGACCTTTACTGTTCCGGCATAGGAAAGCTTTTTTTGTGTGACATGACAGAAGAAGAATTACATAAATACTTTTCAGAAACAGCGGTTAAGGAAAGAACAGCATCTACCATTCTTACAGAGGAAAAAATGAAGATCGAACTGGAGCGAATCCGCCGTGCGGGATTCAGCGTCGATAACGAAGAATACGAATACGGGCTTTATTGTGTGGCGGCTCCTGTAAAGAACTGCGAAGGCCGGACTCTGGCGGGAATAAGTGTATCGGGACCTCTCAGCAGAATGGAAAAGAATAATGGGCTTAAAAAGATTCAGGAGGCAGTTGTTAACGGTGCTGCGGAAATAGAAAAACGAATGGGTTTCAAGATTTAACTTAAAATGCCGGACTGGAGGACATCCAGTTCGGTATATTTTTTGCAAAAGAGTGCTTGACAAAAAACCAACAAAGTGTTATTTTAGTTTTGGAACGACGTTCCAAAGATGTCATTATAGTATTTATTCAAGAG
>JALFXR010000050.1 GCA_022787405.1 Bacillota bacterium | reverse complement strand
TGAGACTCTGTTGGTTGATAGTAAGAAGCACCATGGTTTCAATGAACTGGGCCTGCATTACAGGGCCCCTTACAGTTACGATAGGTTCATGCGGGAAAATCGGCGTTCCTTCAGGAACTGCCCAGACATCACACTTGAACTCAAAGTTTCGAAGATACTCGAGAAATTCCTCGCAGAACATATTTTTGCTTCGAAGATATTCGATATCCTCTTCGGTAAATTTAAGATTTTTGAGATAGTCGATGGTCTGCTCCAGTCCTGCCATAATTGCGAAGCCTCCGCCATCGGGAACCTTTCTGAAAAACATATCAAAATATGCGATGTCTTCTGCCATTCCCGTCTCAAAATATCCGTCTGCCATAGTCAGCTCATAAAAGTCTGTCAGCATGGTGAGATTGAGTTTACTTTTCATTGTTATTCCTCCGTTTGTTTCTGCTTTAAAAGCTTCTTAAGGAACTGACCGGTATACGAGTCAGGACATTCTGCCACTTCTTCCGGAGTCCCCGTGGTTACGATGGTGCCGCCTCTGGTTCCTCCGTCAGGACCCAGATCAATAATGTGATCGGCACGTTTTATTACATCAAGATTGTGCTCTATTACAACTACTGTATTTCCCGCATCAACAAGTCTGTCGAGAACCGTCAGCAGCTTGTCCACATCAGCAAAATGAAGTCCCGTAGTCGGTTCATCCAGAATGTACAGAGTTTTACCCGTTCCTCTCTTGGTGAGCTCTGTGGCCAGCTTGACACGCTGGGCTTCGCCTCCGGAAAGCTGGGTAGACGGCTGACCAAGCTTGATATAGCCAAGACCCACTTCCTCGAGAGTATTAAGGTGTCTTGCTATGGTCGGAACATTCTTAAAGAATTCAACCGCCTCGCTGACACTCATGTCAAGCACATCGAAAATACTCTTTCCTTTATATTTTACCTCAAGGGTCTCTCTGTTGTAGCGTTTGCCCTTGCACACCTCGCAAGGCACGTAAACGTCCGGCAGAAAATGCATTTCTATTTTTATTATTCCGTCTCCGCTGCAGGCCTCGCATCGTCCGCCCTTTACATTGAAACTGAATCTTCCTTTCTGGAAACCTCTCAGCTTGGACTCCGGCAGGCTGGCGAAGAGGTCGCGGATATAATTGAACATTCCCGTATAAGTCGCCGGGTTGGAACGAGGTGTTCTGCCGATAGGCGACTGGTCTATATCAATTACCTTATCTATATTTTCAAGTCCAAGGATTGCATCGTGCTCTCCCGGTTCCTCCTGCAGTCTGTTGATGATCTTTGCAGCCCCCTTATACAGAATCTCGTTTACAAGGCTGCTTTTTCCCGAACCGGACACACCTGTGACGCATATGAATTTTCCCAGAGGAAAGTCGACATCTATATTCTTAAGGTTGTTCTGACGTGCACCCTTGACGGTAATCTTCATGCCGTTTCCCGGTCTTCTCTGAGATGGAACGTAAATTCTCTTTTCACCTGAAAGATACTGGCCGGTTATTGATTTCTTACATGCCTTGATATCCTCCACCGTTCCCTGTGCTACCAGTTCACCGCCGTTGATTCCCGCTCCCGGGCCGATGTCTACGATATGATCTGCCGCATACATTGTATCCTCATCATGCTCCACAACTATCAGAGTATTGCCGATATCCGTGAGATGCCGCAGAGTCTTCAGCAGCTTTTCATTGTCTTTCTGATGAAGTCCTATACTCGGCTCGTCTAAGATATACAGCACCCCCACCAGGCTTGAACCTATTTGGGTGGCAAGCCTGATACGCTGGGATTCACCTCCGGAGAGAGTCCCTGCACTTCTTGAAAGTGTAAGGTAGTCAAGGCCCACATCCACCAGGAAATTAAGTCTTGCCTTTATCTCCTTAAGAATCTGATGTGCAATCTGAGCATCTGTATCTGAAAGTTCAAGTCCTTCTACAAAATTCAGTGCCTCTCTGATAGACATTTCAGAAAGTTCAGCGATATTGATGCCTCCGACCGTTACGGCCAGGACTTCAGGCTTAAGTCTCTTTCCATGGCAGTCTGGACATTCCTTTATGACCATGTACTGAGCCATCTTCTCCTTGAAATAGTCAGAGGTGCTTTCCCTGTATCTTCTTTCTATATTGTTAAGAGCTCCCTCGAAAGGGCGGTCCATTAGAGAACGGCTTCCTGAAGAGCGGCTTACATAGGTAAACTTAAGATTTCTGTCTCCCGTGCCGTAGTAAAGTTCCTTCCTGAAGCTTTCTGGCAGGTCCTTAAGAGGTACATCCGGATCAACCCCGTGTTCTGCAATGAGTGCGTCCACTATCTGGCGATAATATCCGCTGAACTCCATGGTTCCGAAAATCGGCTGCAGCGCACCTTCCCTTATGCTGAGATTTTCATTGATAAGCTTGGATGGATCCAGCTTCTGAGTAAATCCCAGGCCGTTGCAGGCAGGACATGCACCGAAAGGAGCATTAAATGAGAACATTCTGGGTTCCAGCTCCTCGATGCTGATTCCATGTTCAGGGCAGGCGAGCCTGGTGCTGAAAGTTTTTTCGTAGTGATGATCATAAAAATCCCCTTCGATTTCAACCAGCCCGTCGCCTTGTGCTATGGCAAGCTCGCATGCCTCGGAAATTCTTCCTTCCTGGCCCGGTTTCACTACGATTCTGTCCACCACGATTTCTATTGTATGTTTAAAGGTCTTCTCCAGTTTGATCTCGTCTTCGTCTATGACTTTAATCTCGCCGTCCACGCGCACGCGGGTGAAGCCTTCTTTTTTTATTCTCTCTATAATCTTTTCGTGGGTGCCCTTACGCTGACGAATGACAGGAGCCATTATAATCAGCTTTGTGCCTTCTTCAAATCCCATGATGGTATCTACCATCTGATCCACCGACTGGCTGGAAATAGGCTTGCCACAGACCGGGCAGTGAGGTTTGCCGATTCTCGCATATAGCAGTCTGAGATAATCGTGAATCTCTGTTACCGTTCCCACCGTAGAACGGGGATTGCGGTTTGTTGTCTTCTGGTCTATGGAGATTGCCGGTGAAAGCCCCTCGATATATTCCACATCGGGTTTTTCCATCTGTCCCAGGAACTGGCGGGCATAGGAAGAGAGGCTCTCCATATATCTTCGCTGTCCCTCTGCATAGATTGTGTCGAAAGCAAGTGAAGATTTCCCTGAGCCTGAAAGCCCCGTAAGAACCACCATCTTGTCCCTTGGGATGGTAACATCAAGGCTTTTCAGATTGTTTTCATTGGCACCCTTTATTACGATGTCTTTTGACATATTGTTTTTTCTCCTTTGGTCATAAATTTTGTCCCAATTTATGACTGTTTTCACTTATAGTCTTACCTTGTACTCAAAGAGCTGGTCACGCAGCTGGGCAGCACGCTCGAACTGAAGGTCTGCGGCAGCCTGCTTCATTTCCTTTTCCAGTTTCTTTACATATTCGGTAAGTTCCTTCTTTGTCAGCTCCAGCGGACTCTTGCCCACATAATCAGATACGTCCTCTGCCACCTTGGTAGCCTCAATTACAGCACGGACTGACTTCTTGACGGACTCAGGTGTGATGCCATGAGCTTTATTATAGGCATCCTGAATGGCACGTCTGCGCTCTGTTTCCTTAATTGCCACATCCATGGCGGCACTTATGCGGTCCGCATACATTATAACCCGGCCATCCACATTTCGCGCTGCCCTGCCGATTGTCTGTATAAGTGATGTTTCCGTTCTCAGGAATCCTTCCTTGTCCGCATCCAGAATGGCCACCAGAGAAACCTCAGGTATATCGAGCCCTTCCCGAAGCAGGTTTATACCCACAAGCACATCGAAAACCCCAAGACGCAGATCGCGTATGATTTCCATTCTTTCCAGAGTGTCCACTTCAGAGTGAAGATATCTTACCTTTATATTTACCCCTTTAAGGTAGTCTGTTAAACTCTCCGCCATCTTTTTTGTAAGAGTTGTCACCAGAACACGTTCTCCCCTGGCAGTAACCTCCTTTATCCTGCCTATGAGATGGTCTATCTGACCCTCTGTCGGCACGATTTCAATAGGCGGGTCCAGAAGTCCCGTAGGCCTGATTATCTGCTCTGCACTTATTCCTCCGGAAACTTCCTTTTCGTAGCTGGCCGGAGTGGCACTAACGAATACCACCTGGTTGATTAAGTCGTCAAACTCCTCAAACTTCAGCGGCCTGTTGTCCAGCGCAGACGGAAGCCTGAAACCGTACTCCACCAGGGAGGACTTTCTGGAACGGTCACCTGCATACATGGCCCTCAGTTGAGGCAGCATTACATGAGACTCATCTATTATTACAAGGAAATCGTCAGGAAAATAATCGATGAGAGTATACGGTCTTTCCCCCGGCTTATTGCCTGCCAGGTGTCGGGAATAATTTTCTATTCCCTTGCAGCTGCCGATTTCTCTCAGCATCTCCAGGTCGTATCTGGTCCGCTGTTCTATGCGCTGTGCTTCCAGAAGCTTTCCTCTATCCTTAAACCATTGCACTCGCTCTGTCAGTTCCTCGTCGATGGTTCTGATTGCCCTTTCCATACTTTCCGGTGAAGTTACATAATGAGATGCCGGATAAATAGAAATATGATTTCTTATACCCAGGATTTCGCCCGTCACCGGGTTCATCTCCTTTATGCTCTCAATTTCATCGCCGAATAGTTCCACTCTCACAGCTGAGTCGTTTCCCGCAGGATATATATCTATAATATCGCCTCTGACCCTGAAACTTCCTCTTTCAAATGCCATATCGTTTCTTGTGTACTGGATGTCCACCAGCTTTCTCAATATCTCCTTGCGCGGCTTTTCCATGCCAGGTCTTAAGGAAAGCATCTGGTTCTCGTAATCAAAAGGACTTCCCAGGCCGTAGATACATGAAACCGATGCGACAATTATTACATCTCTTCGTTCAGCAAGGGCAGCTGTAGCCGAGTGGCGCAGCTTTTCTATCTCGGCATTGATGTCAGAGTCCTTTTCAATGTATGTGTCAGTAGACGGCACATAGGCCTCAGGTTGATAATAGTCGTAGTATGACACAAAATATTCCACAGCGTTTTCCGGAAAGAATTCCTTGAACTCTCCATGAAGCTGAGCCGCCAGAGTCTTGTTATGTGAAATGACAAGTGTAGGCCGGTTTACCCGCTCTATGAGATTTGCCATAGTAAAGGTTTTGCCTGAGCCCGTTACACCCATCAGGGTCTGGTACTTCAGTCCGTCGGCAATGCCCTCGGCCAGTTTTTCTACCGCCTGAGGCTGGTCGCCTGTCATCTTATACTCAGAGACTAATTTAAAATGATCCATTCTATCTCCTATTTCGTCGGCACCTTGTAGAACCTGCCGTTTATCTGCTCTGTCCTTATAACGTTGATAAAAGCCTTCTCATCTATATTCTTGATTGCTGCGATGACTTTATCCACCTGTTCTCTGCCCACTACAGAGTAAAGAATATTTCTCTCCGCACCTTCGAAGCATCCTGTCCCCTGAATCAATGTTGCATCGTGATGGGTAAGCTCACGTATCTTTCCGTAAACCGCCTGAGGCTGAGATGTTATAATGAGCAGTGTGTCTTTCTGGTAGCGCTTGAATAAAGTCTGAATAACCTGTGTGCTGGTAAACTGATATATTATGGAATACAGGGCTTTGTCAAATCCGAACAGTATTCCTGCTGTAGTAAGTATTACCACATTGGCTGCCAGTATGTAATTCCATGCATCTATACCCTTTTTTTCCGAGAAATATATGGATATGAAGTCGGTTCCTCCGCCGCTGGCTCCGTTAATGAGGCAGAGACTGATAGCAACTCCGTTTACTAGACCGCCAAAAATAGCCACCAGCAGAGTATCATAGGTGATGGTTATAGGAGGGAAAATATCCGTAAGTATGCTGGAAAGAAAGACTACATAAAAAGAATACAATGTGAACTTCTTTCCTATATGCTTCAGGCCTATGTACGCCGGAATCAGATTCAGCGGCAGATAAAGCACCGAATATGGTATTTCCAGATTAAAGAACTCTCTGCCTATCTGCTGCAGCAGAATGGTAAGACCGCTGAAACCGCCTGGAAACAATCCTCCCACACGCACGAAGCTTCTCAGATTAAAAGCTATTATTGCAGATGCCAACGTGAGAAAAAAGAACATTTTCAGTTCGCCATACACTCTTTTCTTCATTATCATACCTCCGGATTCGGTTCCGGTATTTTGCATACATTTATCCAGCCTATAGCATTGGAATACCTGAAAAGCTCATCACATGTAAATTCAATAGCGCTGTTTGAGCTTCCACATGCAGGAAAGACTGTTTCAAACCTCTTGAGTGATTCGTCGCAGTAAACCTTAACTTTAGGATTGTCTATTGCAAATGCACATACCCCGCCTATAGCGTGACCCGTAAATTCCACAACTTCTTCAGCTGAAAGCATCTTGGCCTTCTGTCCGAAGGTATCCTTGAATTTGCGGTTATCTATCTTGGTATCACCGGCAGTCTGTATAAGAATGCAACCGTCTTCTCCGTCTTTAAAAGAAAGGGTCTTGCATATTCTCGCACCTTCTACTCCCACTGCCTTGGCCGCCAGATCCACTGTAGCGCTTGACACTTCAAATTCCAAAATTCTATCCTCAATTCCAAATTGTCTGAAATAATCTCTTACCTTTTCTATCGCCATTTTTGTACCTCGTTTTTGTCATATTTCAACTTTTTATTATACAACTCTTTTCCCTTTCAGTCAAATACCCTTTATCCTATGTATAATTTCACACATTTTATTGACTTATATTGTTTTTTCTGCTAAAGTGTTCTATGGTATTATCTTTTTACTAACTATTGTTTATGTGTTTAGGAGGAAAATAAATAT
>JALFXR010000029.1 GCA_022787405.1 Bacillota bacterium | reverse complement strand
ATTTTAGATTTCTAAAATCAACTGCCGGAATTAGAGGAAGCAGGAAATCGGAAGTTGCAGAATTGTTAAATTCCAGTTTGGAGAATTGAAAAAAACGGAATTTGTGGGGATAGGATTTATAATGGTGAGGTACAATATCGTGAAAAATATAAGAAAGCGAAAAATAATTATACTTGTGGTGCTTCTGATTTTAATTATGGTCAGTTGGTTAATTTGGGGAAATCTGTCGGTAGAAACAAATAAATTAACAGTAACATCTAAAGACTTACCTGAAGCGTTTGACAATTTTTCTATTGCCCATATTTCGGATTTGCATAATGCAGAATACGGGAAGAATAATGAAAAGTTAATTGATATATTAAAGGCAGAAAGCCCAAATATAATCGCTATTACTGGGGATTTGATAGATTCCAACCATACAAATCTTGAAGTTGCATTATCTTTTGCTCAGCAAGCCGTAAAAATCGCTCCTTGCTTTTTTGTTACAGGCAATCACGAAGCATGGGTCGGCTCACAATATGAAGAATTAAAGACATCATTAGAAAATGCAGGAGTTACCGTTCTTCAAAATGAAGGCATTGAATTGAACTATGGTGATGAGTGTATTCAGCTAATAGGCTTAAATGACCCTGATTTTTCAGAACGAGACAGTTTTTTATCAGAAAGTATTTTGGAAACAAAACTTTCGCAGGTAAATATTAGCAATGGATTTACTATACTTTTGTCGCATAGACCCGAGCATTTTAATGTCTATCAAAATAAAAATATTGACTTAGTATTGTCGGGACACGCCCACGGCGGACAATTTCGATTGCCATTTTTGGGAGGAGTTATTGCTCCTAATCAAGGACTTTTCCCGAAATATGACGCAGGCATCTATACAGAGAATGGAACAACTATGATTGTGAGCAGAGGTATTGGAAACAGTATTATTCCAGTGCGAATTAACAATCGACCGGAAATAATTATCATAGAATTGAACTGTGGATGAATAAGCGCATATCCTGATTTTAAATATTTGTGTCAGGAACACAAAAGGAAATTGTGAGAATATATAAATTCCAGTTTGTAGAGATAAAAATAGAAGATGAGAATGGGCTACGAATAGCTTAGCAAGTACATGCAGTGTCAGAGATGATGCTGCTTTTTTATTACTGCGAAAGGAGGACAAGGATGAGTAAGGTAATAGCTATTTGTAACCAGAAAGGCGGCGTGGGAAAGACAACTACTGCAGCAAGCTTAAGTGCGGCTCTAGCCATGGAAGGAAAGAAGGTTCTTGCCATAGATATGGACCCGCAGGCTGATCTGTCTACTTGCCTTGGCTTTGCAAGAACAGACTCACTGGAGACTACTGTATCTGATATGATGACCAAGGCAATCAACGATGAAGCCTTCAGCTGGAGAGAAGGTCTGCTTGAGAGCAAGGACGGAGTGTATCTGCTTCCGGCTAATCTTGATTTATCTGCCATGGAAATGAATCTTGTAAGCACCATGAACAGGGAAAGAGTACTTAAGGGATATGTAGATAAAGTTAAGAAGAACTTCGACTTTGTCATTATCAGAACCAGAAGCGGCAACTGTCATCCTTCTGAAGAAGACAAAAAACTACAGAACGACTCATGAAGTGCGGCGAAATTCTGGATATCAGGATGCTGGATCACATTATTGTGGCTGGAGAAACAGGTGAAATGCTCAGCATGAAAAAGGAAGGTATGATGCCGGATCTTCACGCAAGGGACTGGGAGAGATAACAAAGGCACCGGGAAGGTGCCGTACATTCGCAAATTAATAACAGGAAATGCAAAAAACTTTGCATTGTATAGTAAAGAAATGAAAGCTATAATGGAATTAAGAGCAGGAATCTTTCTATCTCGCGAAAATTTCAACCTCTGTTTTGACAACAACAGAAAGGACGGTATCTTGTATGGAGAAAAAAATAGGCAACCTGTTTGCGGAAGCAGGTAATGCTGCAAAAGGATTAATAGGCAAATCGAAAGAAAAAGTAATCAGTATTGTTGATCAGGATGATGATGGAAAGATTACTATGACGGATGTTTCCGTTGTAAAAGATGTAGTAGGCGACGCTATGAAGGAAGGGGCTGTTGCATTCAAAGATGGTGTCGATGATACGCGTAAACAGATGGAATTGAAATTACTGAAACCGATATTCAAAGACACTTTGGAAAACGCAGATTTTTACATGCCTAAACTAATTAGAGTCGTCGATAGAGATAAAAATTTTTCTGAAAGTGATGTTTGCCAGGGATCTATTGGATATGTTTCAGATAAGGGTGGTCTTCGGGTTGTGAATATTTTTAATGACTCTCTTGGCGATTTTGGATTGACATTCTATCCTGACTCGGATTGCGAATTCTACTATATCAATCCTACAGATGGGGATAATTACATTGCCCTGGACGAGTATTTTGCATATATGAAAATGGTGCGTATAAATGAACTTCAGCGCGTAGCTCAGGAACTTGGCGCAAAGCATTTCAAGGTAACTTATAAGGAAGAACGCACATCTTTTACTGAGGTTAAGGGAAAAGCAGGTATAAACACCGCAAAGCTTGGCAAATTAGAAGGTAGCAGAGAGAGTTCTGAAAATAAGTATTCTACTGTGGAGGTTGCTGCAGAAATGAGTATGGCCGGACATGCTCCTAAAAAACCTGATCTAGTGTATCTTGTAAAGGATGAAAGTGTTCAAAATCTAATTCATCTTAGAATGACTGGAGGAGAAGAATTCCACAATCATAAGATATCAATCAAGCTGAGCAACTCCTCTGGAATTAAAGAAAAAGATGCGATGCAGATAGATGCAGCGCTTAAAAGATTTAAAGTTTCCGGAAACTCTACAGTTACAAACGAAGCTAAGAATGAATCTCGAAGAGTGTTAGAATACGAAATTGAATTCTAAAAATCAGGTTATATATAATGAATTCTTCTCGGATGGAATTAAGATTACATGCCTCAGGCAATACCGCCTGGGGCTATTTTAATACTCAGAAACGGGAGGTAAATATTATGAGCAGCGAAAGAATCAGTTACAAGGTTATTGCTAATGTGGGTACACTGACCCGGTATCCGACAGGCTGGAGCAAGGAGGTAAACATTGTTTCATGGAATGAGGGTCCTGCCAAGATAGATATCAGAGACTGGTCGGAGAACCACGAAAAGATGAGCCGCGGGATCACTCTCACAGCTGATGAGATGCAAAGACTTATTGACTCTGTTCAGGCAAGAGATGCAATCACAATGCTACAGAACATGACAAAGCCTGCAAGAACAAATGACTATGAGAGATAGGAGGTGACCGCAATTTACTACTCAAAGGAAGAAATTGAGAAGGCTCGAGAAATTGATCTTCTGACATATCTCAGGCTGAATGAACCTGAGAATCTGGTCAGGCTACACGGCAATGTCTACTGCACACGCCAGCATGACAGCCTGAAGATTTCAAACGGCAAGTGGATGTGGTGGTCAAGAGGTTTTGGTGGCAGCTCTGCTCTTGATTATCTTACGAAGGTCAAAGGCATATCGTTTTCAGATGCAATGGAAATATTAATCGGTACGAAGGAGACAATTCCTTCTTTTTTTATGCCATCCCCAGAGAAAAACGAATGCAAAAGACTTCTTTTGCCGGAGAAAAACAACAGCGTGAAGCACATAACCAAGTATCTTATGCGCCGGGGAATCGCAGGGAATATCATTGAAAAGTGCATAGAAGATGGCCTTCTCTTTGAATCAAAACCATATCACAACTGCATTTTCATCGGAAAAGATGAGGAAGGCAATCCTCGCTATGCGGCATTCCGAGCCTGCACTGATGAAAGAATCATGGGCGAAGCTGCAGGAAGTGACAAGTCATATCCATTCAGAATCGAAGCACCGAACTCACCGGTGCTTCATTTATTTGAAAGTGCGATAGACCTTCTGTCATATGCAAGCCTCGTTCAGAGACGAAGCTGCCGATGGAACGATGAAAATCTCCTGTCCATGGGAGGTATAAGCGTGTCGAAACACGGAAGCATTCCTCTCGCACTCAGGAGATTTCTTGATGACAATCCGCATAGCAGAATCTTGTCGGAGGCTTAATAGAAGAGTATATGCCCTTTGAAGATGATGTGGCAATCATCTGTAATGACGAAGGTAAAATGAGAGGAATGCCCCTTAACAGAGGCATCTGCAGCGGTGACGGAACGCTTATGGATATCATAGCCGGTCCGTTTTTTATTGCCTATGCACCTGTTGAGAGTGAGAGATTCCTTTCAATGCCGAAGGAACTTGAGGAAAAGTATACAGAAAAGTTCAGACAGCCGGAGCAGTTTTTCAGAACACCTGAAGGCATCAAAGCTGTCAAATATGAACCGGAAACACAGCCAAGCCGCGTATCGGAAGCAAGGTAGCGATGACATGTGCATCACAGTACTGCTTTAACAAGCATCGCCCATCGACTCCTCCCAGGGCCGGTGGGCATTTGTATCTAGGGGATACTCACCTAAGACCCCGGACGCCTTGCGTCAGTGAAGAAAGGAGACAACAGATTCAATGAAGAGAACGATTAAGAAGCAGGTATGGATGACAAAGGCAGAGGCACAGGACCTGCAGAAGAAAGCGAAGAAGGCGTGCATGACAGAGGCAAGGCTCATCAGAATGCTGCTCGAGGGATATAATCCGCCTGCAGCACCGGATGACCGCTTCTATGATGCGATGGATGAAATGAGAAAGGCATCGGAAAGACTCGAGTCCTTATCCCATGCAACTGATGATGCTGACAGGAGCCTGCAGTATCACAATGCTGCACATGAGCTTCTTCGTATTCAGAATGATATTGAGAAGAAATATCTTCTGCCAAAGGAGAGCGACTTCAGATGGCAGTAACCAAGATATAAAAGAAATCCTCACCCATACTATCAGTTGGGAAGTGAGGCAATGTGAAGAGTGCAGATGACCTTCTGAATGAACTTACAGATATCTGCGGAGCGATGTATATATCAGATCTCAGAAATGAACCGTTTTGCAGTATTGCAGAACAAATACTCAGAAGCAGTATTGTAGATTTGAGCGAATATCGTGCAGAAGATATCGCTGAGGTGACAAAATATATCTCATGTAAGGAAAAGAAAAATAGGAGAGGAGGATTAATCAAGTGTCGGATAACTGGGTTGTTCAGAACCTGCAGAACACACTAGGTACCTGAAATGAGAAGCTGGCAGAGATATGGACACTGCTGACACAGTCGCCTAAAGCATTCAAGGGCGGCGCCATATGGAACGTAATAGTTAATATTCACGGAGCACTGCAGGCAATCGGAATTGCCCTGCTGGTGCTCTTTTTTCTTGTCGGCGTTGTGAAGACATGCGGCAGCTTTGCGGAGGTTAAGAAGCCGGAGATGGCCGTGAAGCTGTTCATACGATTTGCCATTGCCAAGGGAGTTGTGACATACGGACTAGAACTGATGATGGTAATTTTCGACATTGTCCAGGGAATGATTTCAACCATCATGAAATCTGCAGGTGTGTTCGGTAACAACAAAGCGACACTGCCAAAAGAAATGATCAGCGCCATTGAGGATTGTGGATTCTTCGAGAGCATCCCGCTGTGGGCGGTCACGCTCATCGGAAGTCTGGTGATAACAGTCATTTCGTTCATCATGATACTGACTGTGTATGGAAGGTTCTTCAAGCTGTATATCTACACTGCAATAGCACCGATACCGCTTGCAACCTTTGCGGGTCAGCCGACTGAGAGCATCGGCAAAAGCTTTCTCAAAAGCTATGCCGGGGCCTGCCTTGAAGGCGCGGTTATCATACTGGCGTGCATCATTTTCAGCAAGTTCGCATCGACGGTGCCGGTAATAGACAAGGATGCGGCCGTGGTGACGATGGTGTGGTCATATATCGGTGAGCTGGCCGGTGCAATCATAGGAACCTACGTGAAAGGACTGATGGAGGCTCCGGCAGTTGAGGATCTTTCCCTTGAATTTGAGGATGTGAAGAATATGCTCCAGGTTCAGGTGGTTGAGGCAAACCGCAACATGGACAGGCTTAAGGACCTTATATACAAGCCTCTTGATGAGGGGATGGTGATGCTTGCCTTAGAGCAATGGTAAGAGATGCCAGCAGAAGCGTCGTTGACAGCAAGGACGTCCTCAGCGATAAGGTGTTTATGTATGACAGAGAAAGCAACAGACTCTTTGAGCCGAAGACGCCTGAGAGAAGCGCCAGTGAAAGGGGTGAGAGATAGTGGCGGTTAGAGTCAACAAAGACATTAAGGAATACAAAGAGAATATGTTTTTCGGACTGACGCTTCGTCAGTTCATTTTTTCTGTCCTTGGATGCGCTGTCGCTCTGTTTTTGTATTTTGCACTGAAAGATAAGCTGGGGCTTGAGGTTGCCACCTGGGTATGCGTGCTCGGTGTGGCGCCTTTTGCCGCTCTCGGCTTCCTCAGATATAACGGAATGCCTGCGGAGCAGGTGTTCATCGCATGGCTCAAAACCAGATGGATTAACCCGAGGAAATACCTATCTCAGCCTTCAAGCTGCTACTATGAGGTAATGGCAGAGAGCATTGCCATGAGGCAGGGAAGTCTAAGCAAAAGGGAGCTTAAGGCAATCCGAAGAAGAGACAAGAGGCAGGCAAAAGGCGAGGCAAGGAAGCGCGACAGCAAGCTAAGAAGAGGGGGCGATAGCATTGATAAAGACACTGAAGACTATTGATAAGCAGGAGCATCAGAGATAAAAGGTGCCCAAAACGGTTCAGGACCTTATATCGGTCCAGACAGTGAGCGAGATTCTGAACTCTCTGGACAGCGGAGCAACTACGAAGATTACAATCAACAACCGCCGCATGGACAAAAGGGAGATAGCGCGGGATATTCTGATTCCGTCTAGGAAGGACAGACTCGATCCATACAGAATGAAATACAACAAGATTCTTCTTAAGAAGACTACGGGCACGACGGCCATGGTTCAGGACAAGTATCTTACCATCTCGGTGTACAAGCAGAGCGCAGAGGATGCCAGATCGTATTTTGCCAGAGTAGGCGCAGAGCTTGGACAGCACTTCTCGAGGCTCGGCTCAAGGCTAATAGAGATAAGCGGTGAGGAGAGGCTTAAGATCCTGTTCAACTTCTATCGCATCGGAGAGGAATCCGAATTCAATTTCGATGTCAGAGGCTGGGCAAGGCGTGGGCGCAGTTTCAAGGACTATATATCACTCGACAGTATCGAAGTGTTTGACGACTATTTCATGTTGGGCGAGAAGTACGGAAGAGTCATGTTCCTTAAGGATTACGCCAACTATATCAAGGACGACATAATAACTGAGCTTACCGACATCTCGCGCAATCTGATGCTTAGCATAGATGTAGGGCCGATTCCGGCAGATGAGGCTGTAAGACAGGTTGAAAACCTTATGCTTGGAGTTAAGACAAATGCCGCCAACTGGCAGCGCCGTCAGAATGCCAACAACAATTTCTCTGCCATGCTCCCGTATGACCTGGAGCTTCAGAGGAAGGAAACAAAGGAGTTCCTGGAGGATATGACCACCAGAGACCAGAGGATGATGTTCGCCGTACTCACTCTGGTTCACATGGCAGATACCAAGAAACAGCTTGATGATGATACGGAAGCCATTATGACTGCGGCAAGGAAGAAGCTCTGTCAGCTTTCAATCCTTAAGTGGCAGCAGATGGACGGACTTAACACTGCTCTTCCTGTCGGTGTGAGAAAGATAAAAGTTATGAGAACTCTTACTACAGAAAGCCTGTTATGAAGTGACCGTTGTCAAGAGACGATTACAAGAAAGTTTCTTCTCTCGGCATGGCACATTTGTATTTTCTTGACAGCATCTGGAAAGAGCTTTGATTTAACAGTTCCCGGCATGTGGCCACTCTGTTAT
>JALFXR010000005.1 GCA_022787405.1 Bacillota bacterium | reverse complement strand
CTTGGCATTAGTGATGATACCAGAAGAAATGCGAACCGCATTTATGATTTTAAGACAGGCTGTGTAAAGACAGAATGTTTACATGAAGGCTGGCAGACCAGCGGAAGCGTGAAAGTAGTCAGAATGGCGTTTAATCTATACTGCAACGGTACACCAAGCGTTGACGATTACACGGACGCAGAGGAGCAGATTAACGAGTGCAGGCAGTACACAGTGGAAGAATTGTTTTGCTGTGCCTATGCACCATATTTTTGGCAGGCAATACAAATCCGGTATCCGGAATATGCAACCTATAACCGGAAAATGTATGCCCTGTTTGGAGGAGCAGATTGATGTTAAAGGTTCGATTGATGGGAACAAAGAATGATATTAAATGGTTTGGGAAGATTTTGCAAAGAAATTCCAAAATCGAAGTGACAGAGTTTTCAGATTTATACCCGAATAAAGGGACAAAGAAGTTTTACAGAGCGTATGTAGAAGTGAAAAAGACTAATGTAGCAGAAAGTTAGCAGAGAGTAAAGGAGAATGTATCATGTGTAAAATAATAGCAATCGCAAATCAAAAAGGCGGAGTCGGAAAGACTACCACAACAAGCAACTTGGGAATAGGACTGGCAAAGCAGGGAAAGAGAGTTCTGCTGATAGATGCCGATGCACAGGGCAGTTTGACTGCAAGTCTGGGATTTACAGAGCCGGACAAGCTGGAGGAAACACTTGCGACTGTGATGGCAAATATCATCAATGATGTGGAAATGGAAGATGATTACGGTATTTTAAGGCATGAGGAAGGAATTGACCTTATGCCGGGCAATATCGAATTATCCGGTCTGGAGGTATCCTTGGTAAATGTCATGAGCAGGGAGCTTGTGATGCGTTCCTACATAGAGCAGGTGAAAGACAGATATGATTATATCCTGATTGACTGTATGCCTTCACTTGGCATGATAACCATAAATGCATTTGCCTGTGCGGATAGTATCTTAATCCCGGTACAGGCGGCATATCTGCCAGTGAAAGGTTTGGAACAGCTTATCAAGACCATTGGTAAGGTGAAGCGTCAGATTAACCCAAAGCTGTCCATTGAGGGTATTTTGCTGACCATGGTTGACAGCAGAACAAATTATGCAAAGGACATCAGTGCATTGCTGATTGAGAATTATGGAAACAAAGTGAGGATATTTGAGAATAGTATTCCGATTTCCGTAAGAGCTGCCGAGATTTCGGCAGAGGGCGTCAGCATCTATCAGCATGACCCAAAGGGAAAAGTAGCAAGTGCCTATCAATCTTTGACGGAGGAGGTGCTTGGCAATGAATAAGGCAGGAAGTGCGGCAAAGGTAAAGCTAAACAGTTTTGATGACTTATTCGGTGCTTCTGATATGACAGCAGGCACCAATCAGGTGCAGGAGATACCTCTTTCAGAGCTTTATGAGTTCAGAGGACACCCTTTTAAGGTACTGGATGATGAGAAAATGCAGGAGACAGTGGAGAGTATCAAAAATTATGGTGTGCTTATGCCCGGTATTGCAAGACCGAGGGCAGAGGGCGGTTATGAGATAATCGCCGGACACCGCAGAAAACATGGCTGTGAGCTTGCAGGTCTTTCCACTATGCCTATGTTTATCAGAGATTACAATGATGATGAAGCTACGGTGATTATGGTAGATACTAATATCCAGAGGGAAGATATTCTCCCAAGTGAAAAGGCAAAAGCCTATTCCATGAAGTATGAAGCCATGAAGCATCAGGGCAAAAAAGGAAATGGAAGCAGTCTTGATGAAGTGGGAGAAGCAGCCGGAGAGAGTGGCAAGACGGTTCAGCGTTATATATGGCTTGCACGTCTGTCAGATGAATTGCTGGATATGGTTGATAAGAAAAAAATCGGTCTGGTACAGGGTGTTGACATATCTTTTCTGACAGAGCAGGCGCAGGAATGGGTGAAGGTCATTCTTGAAGAAACGGGTGCAGCTATCTCGACTACCCAATCATCAAAGTTAAAGGAATATGGGAAAAACGGCGAGCTGACTCTGCCAATGGTAAGACTGATATTGACGGAGGAAAAGCCAAAGGAAAGAAAAGTTACAATCAA
>JALFXR010000178.1 GCA_022787405.1 Bacillota bacterium | reverse complement strand
CATCGGGAGCCACAAAGGTAACCTCCACACCCATTCTCTTCATTGTTACCGCAAACAGATTATATGTTCCTCCGTAAATGGCCGATGAAGCCACCAGATGATCTCCGCATCCGCATATATTGAATACTGCCAGGAAATTGGCTGCCATTCCTGAAGATGTGAGCATCGCTGCAGTTCCTCCCTCCAGCTGGCATATTTTTGCTGCTACAGTATCTGATGTAGGATTCTGCAATCTGGAATAAAAATATCCGCTGTCCTCCAGATCAAACAATCTGCCCATAGCATCACCTGTATCATATTTAAAAGTAGTGCTCTGTATTATAGGCACCTGTCTCGGTTCACCGTTTCCCGGACGGTATCCGCCCTGCACACATTTAGTTCCTATTGATTTTCCTTTCATTGTCTCGCCCTCCGATGCTCAAAATAATGTTATATGAATGTATGAAAAAAGAACTCACACCAAACTGCGAGTTCTCTTACTTTCTTTTTTAATTAAATGGCACGGTTTACTTTATTGGATCTGATGCATCTTGTGCATACGTTAGCTCTTCTAACTGTTCCGTTTTCATCAACAACTCTTACAGTCTGGATATTAGCGTTCCATTTTCTCCTAGTGTGTCTCATGGAGTGAGAAACATTATTTCCTGAAACCTGTCCCTTACCGCAAATTTCACATTTCTTTGACATCTACCGCACCTCCTTTAATATATTTAAGCCGTAGCATTTTTTCTTAACTTATCTGTCCGCACTCGAACACAAGATAGTATAACATAAACAATCCCTGTATTTCAAGCATTTTTTTCTATTTTAATAATATTTTTCTGCCAGGGTCAGTTCTCCCCTGCTGTGCGTAAGATTCATATCTATCACGCGTTGGTTTCGGCTTCCTCTGAAAAGAAGTGTAAGATCTCTTTCTTCCAAAACGAATCTTCCGTCAATGAGAATATCGGTCAGTTCAAGCAGGCCCTTTATCCATTTATTCTTTTCAGCCATCACCTGCAGTTCTTCGTAAGTATATCCCGTGTATGTGACTATGTTAAGTCCACGTTCTTTTATCTTAACAGCCAGGTTGTAAAAGGCCTCCGGCTGGCACATAGGTTCGCCGCCACTGAAGGTCACACCATCAAGCAGCGGGTTGCTGTCTACTGCATCAAGTATCTTTGTGATATCGCAGTCGTAGCCTCCGGAAAAATCATGGGTTGCCATGTTATGGCAACCCTTGCAGTCGTGGGGACATCCCTGACAGAAGACAGTGAATCTTAGTCCGGGTCCGTCAACTATTGATTCTCTTACAACTCCGGCAATTCTAATCGCATTTTTTGCTTCTGCCATTTAAATTGCCTCCGCAGTTTTATTATTTTAAAGCTTCTCCATCTCGCCTTCTGTCATATCGTGCTTTACACGATCCTTCTCTTCAGCGCGCTTGGCATTATTCCAGTGATCCATGGTTCCTACCAGATATCCTGTGATTCTCCTGATTCTTTCGAAGCCTGTATCACCCTCTCCTTCCTTTCTGTGGCACAGAGGGCACTCGTTATCTATTATGCCCGTATATCCGCAGCAAGGGTCTCTGTCTACAGGATGATTAATTGAACCGTAACCTATTCCATTTTCCTTCATGCATCTTACTACCTTTTCGAAGGCATCAAGATTCTTAAGGGGGTCTCCATCGAGTTCAATATATGATATATGTCCGCCGTTGGTCAGTTCATGGTAAGGAGCCTCAAGTCTGATTTTTTCAAAGGCGTTAATATCATAGTATACCGGAATGTGGAAGCTGTTGGT
This sequence comes from Bacillota bacterium, assembly GCA_022787405.1. GTDB lineage: Bacteria > Bacillota > Clostridia > Peptostreptococcales > Anaerovoracaceae > SUG1106. Next base: position 1,663 of record JALFXR010000178.1, on the reverse strand, counting down.
ATAATAGTCCCTATCAGTTACGCCCGGAATTGACCCGTACTTTTCTCTGTCGATTTTTACAAATCTTCCCGACAGCCCTTCAGCAGGAGTAGCGATAACTGACCAGTTGAGGCCAGTTTTCCTGGCTTCTTCATCCATACGCTTTCTCATATATCCTACAATTTCAAGACCCAGGTTCTGAGCTTCCTTAGACTCACCATGGTGAACCCCCAGAAGAGCTTTCAGGCACTCTGCCAGTCCTATAAATCCTATGGTGAGAGTTCCGTGCTTGATAACCTCCTCGATTGTATCATCCGGACCAAGTTTATCGGAATCGAGCCAGATGCCCTGTCCCATGAGGAACGGGAAGTTCTTTACTTTCTTCTGTGACTGAATCTTGAATCTGTCGTTAAGCTGATCAATGGCCAGATCTATCATTCTGTCAAGACCTTCGAAAAACATGTCAACATCTCCCTTGGCCTTGATAGCAAGTCTAGGAAGGTTGATTGAAGTAAAGCTCAGGTTTCCTCTTCCTGTTACGATTTCTCTTGTCGGATCGTAAACGTTTCCTATAACTCGTGTTCTGCATCCCATGTATGCGCACTCAGTATCAGGATTGCCTTCTACATAATACTGCTTGTTGAACGGTGCATCCAGGAAAGAGAAGTTAGGGAAAAGTCTTTTGGCAGATACTCTGCATGCAAGCTTGAACAAGTCATAATTCGGGTCCTCAGGGTTATAGCTTACACCCTCTTTAACCTTAAAAATCTGAATAGGGAAAATCGGTGTTTCACCGTTTCCAAGGCCTGCCTCTGTAGCCAGCATTACGCTTTCCATAACCAGTCTGCCTTCAGGAGAAGTATCGGTACCGTAGTTGATTGAACTGAACGGAACCTGTGCACCTGCTCTTGAATGCATAGTGTTGAGATTATGTATAAGGGCTTCCATAGCCTGATATGTCTTTCTCCTTATTTCCTTTTCAGCAAACTTGGTAGCCCTGTCCTGCATTTTTTTGGCTTCTTCTTCAGGAACTATTTTCTTCAGTTCCTCAAGTTCAAGTTCTTTATAGTTGTTATCCCATGCCATGCAAGGGCAAACACCATGCTTTTCCTCAATTTCAGCACCTAAGGCTTTCATTCTTTCCACACCGTCATCGATGTCCTCAAGGAAATCAAGCATTTTCCCCAGATTGGTGAGATACAGCTTCTTATATGTTTTCTTTACTCCTGGAGCCATTCCGTAATCGAAATTCGGCACAGACTGACCACCGTGCTGGTCGTTCTGGTTTGACTGGATAGCGATACAAGCCAGAGCAGCATAGCTTTCAATGTCATTAGGTTCTCTTAAATGACCGTGACCTGTAGAAAATCCTCCTTTAAGCAACTTCACAAGGTCAATCTGACAACAGGTCATAGTGAGAGTATAGAAGTCCATGTCGTGAATGTGAATATCACCCTGTTCATGAGCCTTTACATGCTTAGGGTCAATTACATACATCTTATAGAATTCCTTGGCGCCTTCGGAACCGTATTTAAGCATAGTGCCCATGGCGGTATTTCCGTCAATGTTTGCATTTTCACGCTTAACGTCGTTATCCTTCGCCTCCTTGAAAGTAAGATCCTCATATATCTTCATGAGCTTGGTATTCATGTCTCTTACTCTTGTACGCTCTGCTCTGTAAAGG
>JALFXR010000159.1 GCA_022787405.1 Bacillota bacterium | reverse complement strand
GAGAAGATTCTTCTTCTTTTCTATCTGACTTTTATCCAGTATTATACTCTTTCCCCGGGTCATGTATACCGCTATCAGCCAGCATCCTCCTGATGTAACGGCCATGACCAGTCCTGACATTCTCCATCCGAGAACATTGTTTTCTTTAAAAATCTCTAGCAGTATGAGTGGTGCTATATATCCTATGGCATTTCCAATTATGGAAATGGCTCTGGTAACCGTCCTCAGCTTTGTTCTCTCGTCGTATCCCGATGCAATCTCGGCACCGAAGGCGTTATTGGGGATTTCAAAGCATGTAAAGAATACTCGGAACAGAATTGCCAGCACAAGATAGTAAATTATAGTCACAGCAGGTGATGCTTTTATTGCTGTCGTAATCAGAATCAGAACCGGAGGCACGCCACAGGCTGCCATAACCATGAACGGTCTCCTTCTTCCCATCTTTGATGTGCAGTTGTCCGAAAGGTTTCCAACAATCATGCCCATGACGACCTCAACCAGCAGAGCCGCTGACGAAATTCCGCTGGCAACCGCTGCATTGAGTCCAACGCAGTTTGTGAGGAACAGCACGAAATATGCTGACATGAAATTATAAGAGCTTCCTTGTCCGATATAACCGATGCCATAACCAATCATTTATCTTTTTACACCATCCTTTTCGGGTCTACGTATTTGTTGAAATCTGTTAATGATTAGCATATCACCTGGCCGTTGCTGCGTCAAATAGATTATTGAAATATCTCTGTCCATAAAATAAAGCGGCATTTGCGCCGCTTTATGTATCGATATAAAATTGCTGCCTATGCAGGCTTTTACCGAGGCTCCACGATCAGTTTAATTGCCGTCCTTTCCTCACCCTCGATTTCAATATCGGTAAATGCCGGAACACACACCAGATCTATTCCACCCGGCGCCACGAACCCTCTCGCTATAGCGATGGACTTTATAGCCTGATTTAACGCCCCTGCTCCTATGGCCTGAATTTCAGCTCCCCCTTTTTCTCTCAAAACACCTGCCAGTGCTCCTGCTACTGAATTGGGATTAGACTTTGCTGATACCTTTAAAATTTCCATTAATGTTCCTCCTGTTATTAATTATTAAAATAGAAATAATAATACGCACACAACCCTTTTGGTTAGGCTACATACATTATAGCCTGTCCATATGGCAAAATTACAACTTCTTCACGACAATTTCGGACAAAAAACTAAATTTTTCTAAAATTTTTCACTTTTTTTCACATAAACACTTGCTTTTCTTGCAAATATCTTGTACAATAAAACCGTGGTTATCCCCCCTGATAACCTCATAATCTCAAATCCAAAATACCCCTTTTGAACAAAGTAGACTGCTCCCCTGCAGTCTATTTTGTTTTTATGAAAAATGTGATATCATATCATTATATCATAAACGTTGGCAAGAATGGAGGCTCATTATGAAAATAATAGAATACAGACACAATCTGGAACACTTTTCTTCAGGTCTGATGGAACGATACTTCGGAGGAATGAGCTTCTGTGTTTTTGATATTGAAACATTGGGGCTTAACCCTGCATTCTGCCCTGTCGTGCTGGCAGGTGTAATGACTGCCGATGCAGACGGAAGCTTTCTCCTCACTCAGTACTTTGCTGAAACCCCTGACGATGAAAAGGAACTGCTTATTATTCTGGAGGATTATCTCAATCGTTTTGACTGTATTCTCACTTATAACGGACGCCACTTCGATGTGCCTTTCATAAAAAAGAGAGCTGCCCAATGCGGTCTTAACGATTTTTCTGTCAAGCCTTACAATCTTGATCTTTACCTTATCGTCAACGGCCACAGTCCTTTCCGTCAGACACTAAGAAGTCTGAGCCAGAGCTCAATCGAGGAATATATGGGACTTTCCACAGGTCGTCTTGATGAAATCTCAGGCAAGGAAAGTGTGGAATTGTATTACAGATACCTTGACTGTCCTAATCCGGCGCTCAAGGCTTCTCTTATGGATAAGATTCTTCTGCACAATCACGATGACCTGGTGCAGCTTTACCGGATATTGCCGGTAGTCAAGCAGGCCGATATGCACAGCGCCATGTACTCACTTGGTTTTCCAGTCAAGGGAGAAAACTGCTGGCCCAACATGAACGTAAGCAAAATAAAGCTTTCCGCCGGAAATCTGGTTATATCAGGCACAATTTCGGAGGCAGGATATGCCTACACGTGCTTTGCTTCTCCTCTGCAGCCATACGAGATGAATATAAGTGAAGATGGCGATTTCGAACTTTCCGTAACCGTGGAAAAATATAAAGGCAGTTTATTCGTCAATATCAGGGCGCTTCTTACTGATACGGCCTCTCTGGAAATGCTGGGCGGACACGTAAACGGCTTTCTTATCCTCTGCAGCGACAATAAAAGAAACCCTCTGGAAGTCAACATGCTTGCCAGAGAGCTTCTTCGAAAATTCATGGGCGAAACGCCTTATATTTAATTTTCCGGCCAAATTGCTATTCGAAATACCATGCCTGCTCTATGAGTTCACGGGTAACCCGCGGAACCGTCCTCAGCAGGCTTTTTTTATTAACACGTTCAGACCACTTATGGTACTCTTTGCCGATTGGACCGTAAATCACCGCAGGAACATTAATTTTTTTAACAGCATCAAAATCAATGTTGTATGCCTGTCCCCATAAAGGTGCTGCTTCTGCAAAATCGCAGTTTCCCCTTTCGTCTCCCGTCACTGCCGTATAGCTGTTATCTGAGATTCCCATAAAGAAGTTCTGGTATGAAACCTGCTGACCGTCTTCAGCCGAAAGGCCCGATACGATGTCGTATGCCTTTTTTGCAAAAAATTCTTTGCCGCTTACCATGTTGCCATTAACAGCCGGGTAATACGGCGGCGCAAATGCTATGACAACCACAGGATCCGTAAAGCCTGCAAAATCCAGCACTTTTTCCATTAGCATGATGGTACCGTCAGGGTAATTGGTACAGCCTGAAGCTATTTCCCCGGCAATCTCTTCATATGCATTGTCATAAAATTCTGTAAAGCGATTACCATCCCTTTGGATAAGCTCATCTCTGAGTTCATTGAAGCTGTAAACTCTCGGGTGGAGGCCAAGCTGTGATTTAGTTTCAAATTTACTTATTTTTTTATATTGAGCGTATGTCTGCTCCAGCTTATGCACCTCTTCTTCGGCCACGTGGCTGCAGATAGCTGTAAGTTTCTTTAATATCTCTCCCGGGCCCGAAGTCAGGCTCAGAACAGTAAAATATCCTGTAGCCCTCAAAGGTATGGAAACGTCATAAACATTCTTTAAATCCCTCATTTTGAGCCATGTAGGGGGCATTGTGGCCTCATCCATATAGCTGTCTGCAAAAACCAGGGATCCGTTTGTCTGCTGGTAAACAGCTGTAAGAACACTGAGTGGATTAAACCCATCGAAGCAGTGTCCTATATGGCTGCTTATTCCCTGAACCATTATGACCGGCATAGTTTTTCCGACAGTTCCAAGGAACATAATCTGATTGTCATCCACCAGGTCAGTAGGCTCCGGATTTATGAGCAGTTTATAGTTCAGTCCGTTTTTTTCTTTTATGTCTGCGAGGAGGCCTGCAGCTGCTCTCATACCACGAGAATAAGATTCCTCATCGGGAACTGCCATAAACAGCACGCTGCCCTCCAGCTGGCCTGCAAGTGCTTTACGGGAAAACTCCTCCATCAGGGCCATGTGTATGGCCAGGCCGCCTTTCATATCAGCAGCTCCCTTTGCCCATATCCATTCACCGGAATTCATGTCTCGTTCCTGCTCTTCTGTCATAGGATTTTTTCTGAGAGCTGACTCCAGTTCCTCTCCTATGGTAAAAGCCAGAGGTCTGGCTTCTCCGTAGTCGAACTCGTCCACTACGTCAAAGTGTCCTGTTAATATTACAGTATTTCCCGAATTACCTCTGATAAGTCCATAGGGTATATGTCTGCCCATAGGGTCTTCTCCTATAGCAACCAGATTGCAGTCTTTCTCGTGCTCCCGGAAATAATCCAGCCCCTTGATATACTCATAGATATAGTCCGAAGCCAGGTTTTCATCAGATGTACCGCTTCTGCTTTTTAATGCTGTAAGTTCTGTAAGAATTTTGAGTATCTTCTGTTCTGTATGCTCCATTTTATTAAAACATCCTTTTTGATTCAGTATCAGATTTCGTAATCGATGCAGGATCTGATTTCAATATATGGTCTGATAAAAGTATCTGCAACGGCCACGTGGTCAGGATGACTGCTGTATACTTTAAGCGCTTCTGCCGACTCAAAGGTGGAATCCAGCATGGCATCTGCCGTGGAGGTGGCCAGTTTGTCTATTATCACATGTATGTCTGTCATGCCGGGGATTTTCCCTGACAGTCCCTCCAGGCCTTCTTTTATTTTCTGGACTCTTTCTGCTTTTTCTGTTTCGGACATTTCCTTCAGTTTCCATAAAATTATGTGTTTAACCATCTTAGTTACTTCTCCTTTTTCAGAGTATGAAAAAAGGCAGGTGCACAGACCTGCCTTTTTTCGGTGTGGTGACTCTATCGGGATTCGAACCCGAGTAGCCGCCGTGAGAGGGCGGAGTCTTAACCGCTTGACCATAGAGCCATATTCCTCTCTTATTATACTACACTTTTTATTTTTTTCAAGTAGTTTTTTTAATTTTCCATGTTTTATGCACCTTTCTGCACCTTTTCAGCACATAAATCGTTTTATCTCTCCGCAGGCAATCATTTTCCCTGAATTGCCTGACGGTTGTGTAGTAAAGTCGTCAGGTTTTGCATGTACGATTACAGTTCTTCCTATAATCTCGTCAACGCAGTACTTGTTCATGAGAAACATCTGCAGCGAATAACCATGATTTGCCAGAAGCGGCGGCATATCTCCCGCATGCTCAGGATGCATGCAGCAATCCGGATTAAAATGTCCTCCAGCATTTGCAAAAGGATTCTCGGCATTACCCGAGCAGCAGTGTCCCTCGTGAATATGAAATCCAAAAAAAGGAGTATTGCATCTGGCATCCGCCTCTGGCAGGCCGTAAACTTCGGCTGCAACGAGTACTCCCATCTCCGTGCTGTAAAACCACACGCATCCTCTGATTTCCGGATAATCACAGCTGCCCGCTATTCTGGCAACTGCACATGGCCTCTGCTTCATGCTTTCACAAATTTCCGATAGTCCACCAATATTTTTTTTATTTTTCAGCATAACACATACCTCCTGTATTATGGTATGCATTGCGGTTTGATCGGGTGCACTACATAAAAAAGTCATCCACGCATCAAACGCAGATGACTTCTTTCTGTTTTATATTATAATCTGTCTTTTCCTAATCTGTCAAAGTATGATTTCGTTTCCTTAGCAACTATACCACTTAATGCGATGAGCGCAATAAGGTTTGGAATAGCCATGAAGCCGTTGAAGATGTCGGCGATTGTCCATACAGCAGATACAGTGAGGAAAGGCCCGATGAGAACTGCGAGTATGTATAACCATCTGAACATTGTCAGAACTATGCTGTTCTTCTTGCCGCCTAATAAGTACTCAAGGCATCTTTCTGCATAATAGTCCCAACCTAATATAGTGGTAAATGCGAAAAGTGCAAGGCAGAGCATCAGGAAGAATGATCCTACCTGTTCAGCCCAAGGAAGGCCTACGCCAAAAGCGTGAGCAGTTACTGCTGCACCTTCAAGTCCCTCAACGGTGTTCGATCCTGTAACGAGGATTGAGAAACCTGTCATCATGCAGACGATGATTGTATCGATAAAAGTACCTGTCATTGTTACAAGACCCTGTCTTGCAGGTTCGTTTGTCTTGGCTGCTGCTGCCGCGATAGGAGCAGAACCTAAACCTGCCTCGTTGGAGAATACACCACGAGCAACACCCTTCTGCATTGCAATGAAGATTGCTCCAAGGGCTCCACCTGCTGCTGCATCAAGACCGAATGCTCCCTTGATCACAGAAACAAATGCTGCCGGGATTTCTTTGATGTTAAAAATAAGAATAGCCGCTGTAATTGCGATATAGATTACAATCATGAAAGGAACTATTGTCTCGGAAACCTTTGAAATTCTCTTGATTCCGCCGATTACCACAAGTGCAACTGCTACTGCTACTACAACTGCTGTAACTGTTGTAGCCCATGTATAATCATTTTCACCTATTGTAATGGCGATATGTTGTGCCTGTGGGTCGATGAAAGTCTGCACTGCACTTGCAACGCCGTTAACCTGAGTAATTGTACCGATACCCATAAGACCGGCCAGACATCCGAAGATTGCAAAGAGCTTTGCCAGCCATGACCATTTCTTGCCCATACCTCTTTCGATATAGTAGAAAGGTCCGCCAAGAGCATGTCCGTCGTTGTCAATTACCCTGTATTTAATAGAAAGCAAACCTTCCGCATATTTCGTTGCCATTCCTATGCAGGCTGCAACGAACATCCAGAATAAAGCTCCGGGACCTCCCACTAAGATAGCTGTAGCAACACCTACGATGTTACCGGTACCAACTGTAGCTGAAAGTGCTGTACACAATGCTCCGAAGCTTGTAACTTCTCCTTCTCCGTCTTCTTCATTCTGAAGCATGTACTTAAGAGCAAGTCCTATTTTTCTGAACTGCATTCCCTTAAGTCTGATTGTGAGCAGCAGACCGCCGCCCATGATGAGACACAGCATAGGGACGCCCCATGCAATGTCATCCAACTTTGTCAAAAAGTCCATGAAAGTCATTTTTTACATCTCCTCCTAGATAATAAAAATAAATAAAACAAAAAAGCCGAGGGTTTTCCTTCGACTTTCTAGAGAGATGACATAAGCTATTTTAGATTTCACTAACTTTGCTCTGTCCCTTGTGCCTGAGATATCACATCCGGACTGCTCAAATCCGTCTGCTTAAACCTTCGGCGACCGTTCCGGTGCTCTCCAGAGAGTAAGTCATATCACATCGTCCACCATTCATACGGTTCACTAAATGTGATGTATTACTGATGGAGGTATTTTACTACTTTACAGCAGTGAATTATAAATGCTAATCTAAAAGTGAGCCACTTTTAGCAAAAACGCTCGCTTGAAAGTGAGCCACTTTCATATTACTCTGAACTTAATCTAAGGTTCAGAGGTGATAAAGGTGGTAATTTCAGTGAACGACTACAAACAAATC
>JALFXR010000114.1 GCA_022787405.1 Bacillota bacterium | reverse complement strand
AGCTGAGACACCTGACAGTGGATAAGATTAACTCCACCGAGACCATAGTATTCAAACATTTCACCAAGGCTATGGACAAGATGCCGTACCACAAGATTGTACGCACCATAAACAGGCGCTGCGATATAATCTATGAGTACGGCCCTAACAATATCGAACTGGACAACATAGAAGACCCGCTGCCTTTCGACATCAATGCACCTGTCATTGAGATAGAGGATAAGGACTATGCCATGTGGTATTCCGATATGAACGATGACGAGGCCAAGTACTATGGTAAAACAGTAAAATTCAAGGGCAGAAGCCTGCTGGGCGGTGGCCTGGAAGATGACGAATTCGTAATAGGCAGGCACATAATGACCTGCTGCGTGGAAGACATCCAGTTCGGAGGGCTGGTGGCAAAATACCCGGACAGCCAGAGCCTGGACCACGGCGGCTGGGTTATAATGAAGGCTACCATACAAAAGGAGTATAACAAGATGTATCAGAGCGAGGGTCCTGTTTTCCACGTTATTGAAGTGGAAAAGTGTGAGGCCCCTGAAGAGGAAGTTGCAACTTTCTATTGATTGATAAGAACGATGATGAGACTGTAAGGAGGAAAGAACCGATGAAAGACTACCTGAAGGACGATTATCTGAAAAAAATGGACGCCTACTGGCGAGCATCCAACTATCTTTCGGCAGCACAGCTTTACCTGCTGGACAACCCTCTGCTTAAGGAACCGCTTAAGAGAGAGCATGTAAAGAAAAAGATAGTAGGCCACTGGGGCACGGTTCCCGGGCAGAATTTCGTATATGTGCACATGAACAGGGCCATTAAAAAATATGACCTGGATATGATTTATATTTCCGGACCGGGACACGGCGGCAACTTCTTTGTTTCCAATGCCTATCTGGAAGGAACCTACAGCGAGGTATATCCTAATGTAGGACAGGATAAGGAAGGACTGACCAAGCTTTGCAAGCAGTTCTCCTTCCCGGGAGGAATAAGCAGCCATGTGGCACCTGAGACACCGGGTTCAATAAATGAAGGCGGAGAACTTGGATATTCCCTGGCACATGCATACGGCGCAGTTTTTGATAATCCTGACCTGATAGCCGTCTGCGTGGTAGGTGACGGAGAGGCTGAAACCGGTCCTCTGGCCACGGCATGGCATTCAAATAAATTTATTAATGCATCAAGAGACGGAGCGGTTCTGCCTATACTTGACCTTAACGGATACAAGATAAGTAATCCTACAGTATTTGCCCGTATCAGCGAGCAGGAAAGAGAATGGTTTTTTAAGGGCTGCGGATACAAGCCATACGTGGTAAAGGGTGATGACCCGATGACTATGCATCAGCTTATGGCAGAGACTGTGGATAAATGTATTGAAGAAATCAAGGAAATACAGAAAAAAGCCAGAGAAGAAGGCTGCACAGAAAGACCTTTCTGGCCTATGATTATACTGGAAACTCCAAAGGGCTGGACGGGCCCTGCGGTGGTGGACGGGAAGAAGATAGAGGGCACTTTCAGAGCTCACCAGGTTCCTATTTCCATGGAAAAGGAAGAGCACCTGGCTCAGCTGGAAGAGTGGCTTAGAAGCTATCATCCGGAGGAGCTTTTTGGAGACGATTACAGACTGATTCCTGAGTTGAGAGAGCTGGCACCGGAGGGGGATGCGCGTATGAGTGCAAATCCGCACACAAACGGCGGCAAGCTGCTCCGCGATCTGAGAACACCTGATTTCAGGGCATATGCTGTAGATGTACCTTCACCGGGAGCAGTCAAGGCACAGGACATGATGGAACTTGGCGGCTACGTGAGAGACCTCTTTGTTCTCAATAAGGAAAATCACAACTTCAGAATATTCGGACCTGACGAGTCCAAGTCAAACCGGCTCTATAAGGCATTTGAGGTGGAAAAGAGAGCATTCAATGCCGAGTTTACAGATGAAGATGAGGACCTGGCACTGGACGGCAGAATCATGGACTCCTATCTTTCCGAGCACATGTGCGAGGGATGGCTGGAGGGATACCTCCTGACGGGAAGACACGGATTCTTCGCAAGCTATGAATCGTTCATCAGAGTTGTGGATTCCATGGTTTCTCAGCATGCCAAGTGGCTTAAGGTCTGCAATCAGCTGCCTTGGAGACAGAAGATCGCCTCGCTTAACCTGATACTATCGTCTAATGTATGGCAGCAGGACCACAACGGATTTACCCATCAGGATCCGGGCTTCCTTGATCATGTGGCTAACAAAAAAGCTGACGTTGTCAGAATGTACCTGCCTCCTGATGCCAATTGCCTGCTTTCCTGTTTTGATCACTGTATAAAGAGCAAGAATTATGTAAACGTAATAGTAGCTTCCAAACATCCGAGCATGCAGTGGCTGACCATGGATCAGGCTGTGGTTCACTGTACTCAGGGTATCGGCATCTGGGACTGGGCAAGCAGTGACCAGGGTACAGAACCGGATATTGTTATGGCATGCTGTGGAGATACACCTACGCTGGAAGCACTTGCTGCTACTACAATTTTAAGAGACAGCCTTCCTGAGGTTAAAATAAGGTTCGTCAACGTGGTTGACCTGATGAAGATGGAATCACATCTGAATCATCCGCATGGCCTTACCGACGAAGAGTTTGACCTGCTTTTCACCAAGGACAAACCGGTCGTATTTGCTTTCCACGGTTATCCTAAGCTGATTCACGAACTGACTCAGGGCAGAACCAACGAAAAGAACTTCCACGTTCACGGCTATCTGGAGGAAGGAACAATCACTACAGCCTTCGATATGAGAGTTCAGAACCATATTGATCGTTTCAGTCTTGTGAAGGAGGCTCTGAAGCATCTTCCTCAGCTTGGAGACAAGGCAGGACACCTGAATCAGGAGATGAACAATCTGCTTGTAAAGCATAAGAACTATATAGCCGAGTACGGACAGGATCTGCCTGAGGTTCTTGACTGGAAGTGGCACGTATAGGAGGCGTAAAATGATTCTGTATTTTTCGGGGACAGGCAACAGTCGGTTTGCGGCGGAGAAAATCGCTGAAATTACCGGCGATGAGTTTGTATGCCTTAATGATTATATAAAGAATGAAACGGCCGGGGATTTTGTCTCCGGCAAGCCTTTTGTGCTGGTTTGCCCTACATACGCATGGCGTGTGCCACTTGTGGTGGAGAAATATCTGGAGACTGCACGGCTGGAAGGAAGCGATGATATGTACTTCGTGCTGACCTGCGGTTCCGGTACTTCTGGAGCTCAGAATTACACCAGGAAGCTGTGCGACAAAATCGGAAAGAAATTTAAGGGATTCAGGACGGTGGTAATGCCGGAAAACTACATAGCCATGTTCCCTGTACCTGACCCTGATGAAGCGGCGGACATAGTGAAAAGAGCCATTCCTGTAATTGAGGATGCTGCTGAGACTATTGCACGAGGAGATGAGCTTTCTGAAAGGGTGCCGGCCTTTGGCGGTGTAATGAGTACGTTGGTTAACTGGTTTTTCTTTACCTTTATGGTAAAGGATAAAGGTTTCCATCTGGAGAAGGAATGTACCTCATGCGGGCAGTGTGCAAAGCTCTGTCCGATGAACAACATAACATTGGAAGACGGCAAACCTGTATGGGGCGGAAACTGCACCCACTGCATGGCCTGTATCTGCGGGTGTCCGGCAGAGTGTATAGAATACAAAAACGCCAGCAGAAAACGCCGGCGTTACTGGTTCGGTAAATAACGGTACAAAAATTATTCGGACTCTTTAATTAAATATAGCCGCATTGCGGCTGCAAGCACAGCATAGAAGTCCTGCTCAGTTTCTGATTCCAGATGGAGCAGGGCTTTAATTTTACCCAGTCTGTAGCGGATGGTATTCTGATGGCACCCGAAAAAGTCGGCTGTGAGAGAGGTGTCGCCGCCGCAAAGAACCAGCCGGTGCACGGTTTCGAAGTAGTCCGGCCTTTCTTTAAGAGGGCCGATATTATTTTCAATATAGGCCTGCATAACATCAGTATCCCTTTGAGGGATAAGAAACTGGTAGGTGCCGATTGAACTGTAGCAATGGAAATCCCTGCTTTCTGCAGAAGAAGCGAGATAAGTGAAATAGCTTTCCCTAAAGCATAAATCAAGATTTTCATGAGGCATATGAATATTGCTGCAGCTTACTTTAAAGCCCGGTTTACTTCCATATGTGGCTTCTGTATTGCCGGAAGGATTGAGAAAGGTCAGCAAGTCATCAAGTATAAGAGAAAAGCTGTCATGTTTAGGCTGGCGTGCTGTTAGAACTGCGAAAATCCCGTCTTCGTATTTACATATCAGAGCCTTATCGTTAAGATTCCTGTTCAAGTAAAAATTCTTCAGATGACGGTCTATATCAGCACAAAAATCGTCACTGCTGTCTTTTATATACACTCCCATGGCATACTCTTTAAATTTCAGGGATACATTTTTGCTCAGAAAATATACCTGAGATTTTGACAGGTCGTTTTCTATCATCTTCTTTATGGTACTCTCGGTGAGGAGATTAGTGTCATCTGACTGAACTGCGTTCATAACTTCGAAAATAATGTTTTCAAAATATGTGTCCTTACCAAAGCAGAAAATGGGAAAATTGTGTTCTTCGGAAAAATCATTCACTTCCTCCGGGAGATTGCTGTAGATAACAGTCTTGTATGCAAAGCCGGAAACACCGGATGCGTAGAGCTGCTCAACCGCAGGCAGAATCAGTTCAGGATTGTCCTTTGCAAAGAGAAGACTGGAAAGAACAACGCTGTCCTTTTCAAAGGCTGTATCACGGGGATAGTCTATATCAGGGCAGACTTCATAATCTAATATCCCGACGGATGTTACATAGCGTGAAAGTCCTTTGTGACCTGAAACCAGCCGAAACCCCCGCAGACTCTGAAGCTGCAGAATGTCTTTTATTGTAAGTGCCATAATATCCTCCTATAAAGAAAAGGTCTGATACATAGAGTGTATCACAGTTTTCTTAAAAATTGAAGAAAATTTGTAGAAAACTAAAAATATTAACTGTAAATTTTATAAACATACAAAATAATGCGATTTTAAATATGCTAAAATGTATTCATAAAGTTGATTACTGACAGAAAGGATGAATTAATTATGAAAATTAAAACATTTAAAGTAGAACGCTGGATGAACGAATTTGAAGACGATGCGGTATATAATCTGGGAGAAACTTGCATAGACTCCCTTAAAATCGGGGAACTGCTCACCCTTTGCGGGGAAGACCCTGATACATTCCTTAAGGGGCTCAAGGATACCCGCCTTACTTACAGTCACATCTTCGGCTCACCGGAATATCTGACAGGCGTTGCAGGACTTTATGAGAACTTGAAACCTGAAAATGTCATACCTACTCACGGTGCTGTAGGCGCAAACAATCAGGTTATTACCACCTTAATCGAAGCAACTGACAATATGGTGTGTGTAATGCCTACATATCAGCAGCACTATTCCATTCCTGAGTCCATCGGAGCTGAGGTGAGAATTCTTCAGCTGAGACCGGAGAACAATTTCCTCCCTGATATTGATGAATTAAAGTCACTGGTGG
>JALFXR010000108.1 GCA_022787405.1 Bacillota bacterium | reverse complement strand
GCTGCGGCAGCGGACGTGATTCGGTTTACTTTATGGAGCGTGGATATGATGTCTGTGCTGTTGATGGATCAGAGGAAATCTGCAGGATAGCATCTGAAAATACCGGACTGAAGGTGAAGCAGATGCTCTTTCAGGACCTTGATTATCACGAAGAATTTGACGGAGTCTGGGCATGCGCATCACTTCTTCACCTGCCGGGAAATGACCTGCCGGCCGTATTGGCAAAAGTATATGAAAGTCTGAAGGGCGGCGGCATATTTTATACTTGTTTCAAGTATGGAGACAGAGAGGAAGTTCGTGACGGGAAATATTATACCGACATGACTGAAGAAAGGATTGAATTGCTTTTGCATGAGAGTGGATTTGAGCTTTTGGAACTATATGAGTCCGGTGACTCACTTGGTGACAGACCGGAACTCAGATGGATTAATGTAATAGGATTAAAATAATATGGACGATAACAATATTGGAGCAATAAACGTAGTGGAAGATATCCCATGGAAGCATAGTGAAGAGCCGGAGGAACTGATAGAAGGCAAAGGCTTCAGGCTCTTTGAAAGTGTACATAATGCCAAGGTAAATGAAGCAGGACAGCTAAACCGTGTGCAAACAATGGAGGCTGTTTTTACGAGTACATTCAGCAGACTGTTCTACGGGTTCAGTGATTTCCTGACTTTCATGATTGAAGAGGATGTTTACAATGACATTGGAGAACTCCTTGCTCAGTACGTTGACAGTATCGAGTATATTGCCGGCGGAACCAAGCCTCTGGACGGATGCGCTTTCAAGGCAATTTACTGGTTGGAGTCAAATGATTCCGTTAAGATGGAAATCAACAGTGATGAGGTTCGTGAGCACCTGAACTTTTCGGATCCGGACAAACTGGAGAAACTGAAATTCTGCGAGGAACTGGTATTATTCAGATCCAGGAAAAGCTGCGAAATGCTCATAGAACAGATGCAGAATGCTATTAATGCAGAGGCGGACGATGAGCAGTAAATTTCCATATTATGCAAAAACAGAAATAAGGAGAGCTAAACAAAAATCGCATTGACCTTGGCTTGATAGAAAATAATGCTTCTGCAAAGCAAAACAGTATTATCTGCGAGGAAGCAGGATGTACGATAGAACCGCTGAATCCTTCTGGAATTCAGATCGCTGTGGTATGGAAAAAGGCTTCAAGCAATGCCCTTGTCCGTAGCTTTTCTGAATTGCTCGCTTCAAATCAAGCAGCGATCAATGCGGAATATGAAAAGTAGAAAATACTTTCATACCGTGATATCATAAAAGCGGAAAGGAGGAGCTATGATGCAATACTTAATTGACTCAAAAGACGGGAGTCTCCAAGCTGCTCAGAATTGCAACGATAAAGAGCCGTTTTTCACGGTTATGAGCACGGCGGAATTTCACGAATGTAAAGAACAACTGCCGTATTATAAAGAACTTCTTAACTGCCTTGGCTCGATTCGGTATTGTAAGGTAGAGGTGTTCAAAAACTGCATCATCGGAACCTTGCGCCTGCCGCAAAAAAGCGAACAGCGTTCACCGCAGCTTTCCTTCAGCTTTTATTTGACGGGACAGTCGCTCTTATTTGTGGAAGATGTCGGCGATTTGAAATTATGGGTAGACAAACGGATAAGCATGTTTCAGGAGCTGAACAGTCCGGCTCAGCTTCTTTTGCAGTTTATGGAGCAAATGATAGAGGATGATGTGCTCTATCTTTCTCACATAGAGTCAGAAGCGGAAAAAATGGAAGAAACAATCAGCTCCGGCGGTTCGGCAGATATTTTCCCTATGCTCACAAAACACAGGCAAAAGCTGTCCGAATTAAACGCCTACTATGAACAACTGACAGATATCGGAGAGTTGTTTCAATCCCGCGCGTGTTCTTCATTGGCAGACGATACCGGGGACTGGGAAAAATTTACCCACCGTGCCGAGAGATTGCAAAATCATGTTGAGTTGCTTCGTGAAAATATGCTTCAGCTTCGTGAGCTTTATCAGTCAAAGCAGGATGCACAGCAAAATAAGATTATGGGCATTCTCACAATCGTCACCACCTTTTTCCTGCCGCTTACTTTACTCACGGGATGGTACGGTATGAACTTTGCCTATATGCCTGAGCTTAAATGGCGGTACGGTTATCTGTCGGTGATTATTGTTTCTCTTGTTATCGCAATAGGAGAAATCATCTACTTCAAAAAGAAAAAATTCTTTTAATCAATAACTGAGTGAATGGCATAGGAAAACCGCCGACACTCAGTTTTATTTAATTTTCCAACGACCAAGAGAGTTTAGATCTCAATGCTTCCAGCGGTTTTTGGTCGAGATTCAGTGTGATTTTCGGTTCAAGCCAATGCCGGACAGTGCATACAGAGGAGTAACTGAGCCTCATCCGTCGAATGTTAAAATGATGACAACTCGCAAACATTGTGAATTGTATAATATGGCCACAAGTTCTAATGTGGTATAATCAGACAAAACCATAATAATCTTAGATAATGATCAAAGTAAGAAGAATATTAATATGAAGTGTCTGGACGAAATAAGAAAATTCAATGAGGAACGTGACTGGGATCAGTTTCATACTCCTGAAAACCTTGCTAAATCTATTAGTATAGAGGCAGGTGAACTGCTGGAATGTTTCCAGTGGGACAACAATTTCAATAAGGAAGAAGTCTGCGAGGAGCTTGCGGATGTTACATCCTATTGCATTATGCTGGCTGACAGGCTCGGAGTAGATTTGGAGGAAATCGTTCTGGATAAGCTGGAAAAAACCAGAAAGAAATATCCGATTGAGAAAGCCAGAGGTGTAAGCACTAAGTATGACAAATTATAGGGAGAGTTGTCGTGGCAATAATTGATGCATTTAAGTTTGATGATAATATCAATAATGAACTGAAAAAAGTTGTGCATTATGGCAAAGAAATTGGTGAAAACTGGCCAGTCGTTTACCTTCTTAACGATAGTAAAGAGGCATATATTGGCGAGACCCATCATGCTGCAGTTAGAATGTCACAGCATCTTACTAATGCGGCAAAACGCAGGCTTACCGATATGCGTATTATAACGGGAAGCGATTTCAATAAGTCTGTGATACTGGATCTTGAAGCTTTTCTAATAAAGCACATGAGCTCCGACGGAAAATACAAATTGCTTAATGGCAATCATGGATTACAGGATCATGATTACTACCAGAGAAGTCAGTATAATGAAACCTTCAGAAATATCTGGAACCAGTTGAGAAGGGAAAATATTGTTTACCACTCTATTAGTGAAATCGAGAACTCAACACTCTATAAGTATTCACCATATAAATCTCTCGGTACGGAACAGCGTCAGGCTGAGATGGAAATTCTGAGGGTGTTGGCAGAGGGCGGAGATAAAGGTGTAGGTAAAACCATTGTAGTAAAAGGCGGAGCAGGAACAGGCAAAACCATTCTCGCAATTTATCTTATGAAGCTTTTTGCAGATGCAAACGACAGTGGGACTCCCGGAGAAGAATTATCGGATTATGTGGATGAGGATATTGAATCTGTTATTGCCTCCGAAAGCATTCGCGGGATAAACAAAATAGCAATCGTAATGCCACAGTCAACACTTAAAGAATCGGTAATAGACGTTTTCAAAAGCATCAAAGGCCTGAATAAAAAAATGGTTCTCAGCACCTGTTGTTGATCTGAAATTGTCATCTCAGTGGAGATGCGAAGGCGGTGACAGATATATAAAGTACATCAGAAGTGTTCTCAGTGAAATGAATCCGGAACCTGTACACTTTGATAATTATGATTTCAGGCTATTTGATGATGTCAATGAGATGGTCGAAACTATTAAAGAAAAAGACTAAGATATGACCCGACAGCCGGGCGTATTGTGGCAGACAAGACACAGTACTGCGATCAGCAGGGAAAATCCGGTGTGGCCGATGACACTGAGCAGCTTACACAATATCTGAAAAACATATATCTCACTCTGATGACAAGAGGGATCAAAGGAACATATATTTACATATGTGACGATGATTTAAGAGAATATTTAAGAAAGTATTTTATATAATTT
>JALFXR010000202.1 GCA_022787405.1 Bacillota bacterium | reverse complement strand
TGCTCTCCTCGTTTTGTTTTTTCTGGCGGGAGTTGTTCAGACCTCGGGAAACCTTACGGATGTCAAAAGGCCGGAGCACGCGCTGAAGCTGTTTCTGCGCTTTGCAATTGCCAAGGGAGTAGTGACATACGGCCTTGAACTGATGATGGCAGTCTTTCAGATTGTCCAGGGAGTCATAAGCAAAATAATGAGGACTTCGGGGCTTGGCGGAGCATCAACCACGAAGCTCCCGAAGGAAATGATTAAGGCCATAGAGGACTGCGGCTTTTTTGAAAGCATACCCCTGTGGGCAGTGACCATAATAGGCTCCCTTTTCATAACGATAATGTCATTCATCATCATCATGACCGTATACGGAAGGTTCTTCAAGCTGTATATATACACGGCCATTGCTCCGATACCGCTGGCAACCTTTGCGGGGCAGCCCACTCAGAACGTGGGCAAAAGCTTCGTGAAATCATATACGGCAGTCTGCCTTGAGGGAGCAATTATCGTGCTTGCCTGCGTTATATTCTCAATGTTTGCAGCAAAGCCGCCTGTTGTTGATGCCGATGCAGCCCCTACCGCTATGGTATGGAAATATATCGGCGAGCTTGTCTTTAATATGCTGGTGCTTGTAGGTTCTGTAAAAATGAGTGACCGCATTGTCCGTGAAATGATGGGACTTTAGTGGGACATTAGCACTCCAAAAATGGGACATTAGTGGGACATTAGTGGAAATTTAAAAGGAGGATTTACCAATGATGACAAAAAACGAATTTATGAATTATGAAGCATCGAAGGTCAGCGAAATACTTTCTCGAAGCGGAATGGAAGACATTTCGGTGCAGCTCGTTAATGTAGTGAAAATGAATGATCAGAAGCTTACCGGCCTTTGCATCAGAAAAGATGAGGAAACGGCAAGCCCCAACATGTATCTTGATGATGCGTTTGAGGCATATTCCGCAGGAGAAGATCCCGACAGAATCGCAATGGATATAGCAGGCCGGTACCTTGAGCTTGACAAAGAGGTTCCGGCAGCGGCTGCGTTTCAGCAGGAGGGAGGCTTTGAGGGAAAGAAGCTTGGACTCAGGCTTCTTGAAGGAGCCAGGAACAGAGAATATCTTAAGGAAACTCCGTATATGTCTGTCGGCAACGGACTTGTCCTTATCTGCGATGTGAAAATTAATGAGCATCTTGAAGGCTGCTATTCAGCTGTAGTAAACAACGACCTTCTCAAGTTAATGGGAAGAGATAAGACGGATGTTTTCAGGGAAGCAATGAGTGAAGCCTGGAATGTCGACAGACCGGTGCTCTGCACCATGGAGTCAAAGCTTTTTGGTGCTCCCGAGACGAACCTTTTGGATAATCCGGGAGAGCTTGGAACGGGCATGTATATACTCTCCAATACCAGCGGAATCCACGGCGCAGCAGCTCTCTTCTACCCTGATGTTCAGGAGAAGATATCAGAGGCACTTGGCGAAAACTACTATGCTCTGCCCTCTTCAACAGAAGAGTTCATCATCGTGCCGGAAAGCAGAGGCATGGGGCCTGAAGAGTTTACCGCCATGGTCTGCGATACAAACAGAACTTTTGTTGAACCTTCACAGGTTCTGAGCGATAAGGTTCTGAGATATGACAGAGACTCTAAAGCTCTGCAGGACGTTACAGCAGGAAGAGAGCTTGAGAGCAGAGATGCAGAAATGAGGTGTTAGTCAGGATGGAAGTCAAAATCAACCGTGAAATTCGCGAGTACACGGAGTCCATGTTTTTCGGGCTGACCTTAAGGCAGTTCATATTCACCGTACTTGCGGCAGCGGCATCCATAATCTCATACTTCCTCCTAAGACCTGTAATCGGCATAGAAGCAGTCAGCTGGGTATGCATGCTGACTGCCGTGCCCTTTGCGGTACTGGGTTTTGTGAGATACAACGGGATGCCTGCAGAAAAATTCATATGGGCATGGATAAAATCGGAGATACTGATGCCAAAGCATCTGTGTTTTGGAAACAGCAATTTGTATATGGAACTTTTGTCCGGAGCAGAAAGAGATAAGCAAAGGCAAAAGAAAAAGATAAAAAGGAGGACACGCAGAAAATGATAAAGACAGTAAACAATACGCTGAAACAGGATAAGGAAAAGTATCAGATTCCCGGGAAGGTTCAGGACATCATTCCCGTTCGGACGATTTATCCGGACGGGATTTTTCTTTCCGGCAAGGGAAAGTACAGCAAAACCTTCAGATTCAGGGATATCAACTTTGCCGTGGCATCAAGGTCAGATAAAGAGATGATGTTCCTTGAGTACTCGGAGCTTCTCAATGCCTTTGACAGCGGAGCAACAACAAAAATTACGATAAACAACAGAAGGCTTAACCGCCTTGACTTCGAAAACCAGAT
>JALFXR010000086.1 GCA_022787405.1 Bacillota bacterium | reverse complement strand
GATACATTCGTCAATGATACCCTTCTCATCATTCTCCAGACCGTCCTTTCCTCCGGCAATCAGATCACACAGGGTAATGAGAAAGTCACTCTTTAATTTCAGAGCTTCCTTGTCCCCTTTGTGGGATAACTGAATATCCATTGGATTCAAATAGTCTTTGGAATCGGTGGCAAGTCTTATGACCTGTCCCTTTAATGCCTGTACCAATGGGAAATACTCTCCCTCCGGATCACAAATAATAATGTCATCCCTTGTCATAAGGAAACAGGATAAAATCTCCCTCTTTGCGCTGAAGGACTTACCGGAACCCGGTGTTCCGAGTATGACACCGTTTGGTGTACGAAGCCTTTTGCGGTCTGCCATAATCATGTTATTTGAAAGGGCATTTAACCCGTAATAAATCGCCGGAGCAGGCATGAACAGCTCCTGTGTGCAGAACGGAACTAAAATAGCAGTGCTTTTAGTTGTCAGCACTCTCTCGATTCCGGTATCATTACAGCCAATCGGTGCGGATGCCATAAGTCCCTGTTCCTGTAAATACTGCAAGCATCGTAAGTTGCAGTTTGCCTGCTGGATAATGCCGGAGACCCTCTGCGTGATGTTCTCAAGCTCCCTTTTTGTCTTTCCGTAACAGGTAATCAGGAAGGTCATTTTAACAATCTTCTGATTACTCGTATTCAGATCGTCTAAAAGCTCTAAGGTATCCTTTTCATAAGTGATGATGTCCGTAGGAAGAATATCCATATCGTAACCACTGCGCACAGCCTTTTTCTGCTCCTCAATCTTCATTTTCTGAATGTTCGTCAAAGCTCCCTTTAACATCTTGATTGCCTTGACCGGATCCATCGTCTGCATGTGCATGGTAATGGTAAGGTTATCATCAATGTCAAGGAGCTTCTTTAACAGCTCGTCATTAAATCTCGGTGCGATAATATCCAGATAGTGAACACTTCCGTACATACTTCCAGACTTAAATCTGCTCGGATAGCGGAAATCAAACCCCGGCGGTGCAATATAGTCTTTTACACTCTTTCCGGACTCTGACAGTTCCTTAAATGAAAAACGGAAAGGCTCCATCGTTCCCTGATTAAAATACTCATGCAGGATACGAAGTCTTTCCTTTCCGTCAAGTGACTGGGCATTCGTGCCAATGTTATTTAAGTTTCGGATAACATCTTTCTCGATATTATTCAGTTTGTTTTTAGCTTCCTTGTATCCCGTGCTTTCCACACCAAAAATGAGATACTTGGACTTAATGATACCGTTATTTCCCTTTGCTGACTGATGCTTCAACATCTGTGTATATTCCTCACGAATATCGTCAAAATCATCATCCTGCAAAGGTATGTCAAACTGCTCCGCAAGTGCCTGTTCATTGACCTGCCTGTTGAATAGGAACAGTTCAAACTTAATGGACGGATCAAAGTAATTGATGAGCTTGCTGTACTCCTCTAAAATATCTCCCTGGTCTTCTACTTCCAGAAGGTCATAGTTGATGTCGTAAAACTCCACCATCTTCGTGTAAAAATTATGTGTTACCTGACAGATACCATCACGAAACATCTTTTTGAAGGTAATGGTTTTCTGTGCAGTATCCGGCTTTGCCTGTTCCTTCCCGTTTCCGGCAAGGATACGTCTAAGCTCCACTAACCGCTTCTTTTCAGAAAATGTAAGCCCGGTTTTATTTGCTGCCTGCTTATTTTCCGGCATTCTGCGGTTTCCGGCTTGCGCCTTTTGCTGAGGATTTTTTGAAAGCCTTTTCTTCAAGGTAGAGCACCTCCTTCTTTATTTTTTCTCTTTCCTCCAACTGCTCGTAGAGGTTTTCCGATTTATAAGGACGTATCCCCGGTGTAAGCATCTTCTGCCGTATCATAAAGTACAGAAGTTTTTCTGCCGGAAACCCGTCCCTTTCATACATTGCCAAAAAGAAAAATGGCAGCATCACTCCTACCATGATAAGGGCTGCCGCCTGTGTTCCTAAAACTCCCTTTGTAAGAAAATACAAAGGAACTCCGGTAATGGCAGCTCCGCTAAAACAGATGATCTGTCTTTTGGTAAGGTTCAATGCTACTTTCGTTTTGATGCCACTCAGGTCTTTTGGCACTGGTACTGATATTGCCATAGTCTGCTCCTTTCGTGTGCATACCCATATATGGGCAACACCCACCATGAATTAGTGAGCGTTAAAAATTGATTTTGATAAGGAACCTGTCTTGAATAAGCTGAAGCATAAGATTACGGTATAGGCTGCCACAGACCATAAGGCACTGTGAAGATTGCCTGCGACTGCCACACTTGCCACAAGCACAGCATAGATTGCCACACATACCATAATGAAAAATCCCTGAAATGCTAAAGCGATAAGTCCCTTTAGATAATTTGTTCCGACTGTTCCCCATTCCCTGTTGGTTACGGTTGCCGCCGGAATTGGTGCTACTGATACATAAAGGTATATTTCAATCATACGTCCGTATAAAATGACGGTGATAAGGACGGACATGATTTTCATACACAGGCTGATGATCATGGTTTCCATGCCAAGTCCTATCAGCTCCCCAATCCCCATGCTGTCAATCTGGCTGTTGAACATGGAAGTAAGCGTAGCCTGCACATCCAGACTCGTTGAGCCGGATATGGAAGCTGCCGCCTGTGTCACTACATGACTTCCCACGTCAAAGACCGCCATGACAATATCAAAGGTCTTAGAAAGTAAGCTGACAGCGATACAAGCCTTGAATAAAAAACGGAAGAACAGGCTCGTATCAAAGTCGTGCATGTTGTTTTTGTCGATAACCATTGTGATCAGCTCATAGACCAGCACAAAGCTGATGATCATTCCCGCTATGGGGACAATGACATTTTCCGATAACGTCTGCACCATGCTGAAAATACCGGAGTTCCATGAGCTGGGTGTCTTGCTGACCTCCCCTGCAATCGTGCCTACCTTGTCATTCACATCGGTAAACATGGTTTCAAGGTTGGACAGCACCCACCCTTGCAGCATTTCCTTTATGAAATCAGTGATCTTGTCAATGATTCCACCCATGAAGGACTATCTCTTATGAGAACAGTGTGGAGAGCTGTGGAATCACCGTCTGCGCCACAATGATAATGCCACCGCCGGACATAAGCTGCTTGATACCCTGTGACTTTGCTCCGGGATTGTCATTACCATAACCTTCCAGAAGGTTGATAACACCCCATACACCTACACCTGCTCCGATTGCTGTTACTACGGTCTTTAATCCTGTTACTGCTGTTGTAAAAAATGACATTTTAGTTTACCTCTTTCTTTCCTTAAATTTGATTTGTTTTGGAAAGAGTTTTTTGTGTCTAATGCCCCGTCCTGTGATAAAATAAAGACAGGGCATTCCTTTAGGATTACCCTGACGGGCATCCGATACCTTCAAGTTTGCCGACTGCGGTATCGGGTGCTTTCTTTTTCCTAAAGTACATTCAAAACTCCGTTTCCACTTTTGGACATTTTGTCCAGAAGTTGTGTTAATAGTTCCATATTCAGTTTTAAGCTGCGATTTCCCCGACATCTTCCACCTCATCAACGGTGTCGTTGTTCCTGATCTTTGCATGGTACAGGTTCTTTACATATTTTTCGATGTCAAAGGCATTCTTCTCGTCATAGTCAGAAAGCAAGTGGTACTGCTTATGCTTTGTTATATCAAACTTATTGGAAAAGAACGGTCTTACTCCCCTAAGCTGCATAATACACTTGCCGCCATCCATGACTGCAATCTCGTCCTGACTCATAAGCTCTTTTCCGGTCTTTTGGTAATTCAGACCGTAGGACTGGCTCGTACCCCTCGTATCCGAGGTATTATAAAGGTCAATGGTTTCTTTACCCAAAACTTCTGCCAGCTCTTTGAGCGT
>JALFXR010000049.1 GCA_022787405.1 Bacillota bacterium | reverse complement strand
GCCATTCTTTCCTGAGATTCACTGATTGCAAGCTCAGTACCGTCAAGACCGTCGTACTTCTTTGGAACAACATCCAGATTAATTTCAAGTCCTTCAGCCAGCTCGCCGATGGCTACGGATACACCGCCTGCACCGAAGTCGTTGCAGCGCTTGATAAGCTTGGAAGCCTCTGGATTTCTGAAAAGTCTCTGGAGCTTTCTTTCTTCAGGAGCATTACCCTTCTGAACCTCTGCACCGCAGGTCTCAAGGGATGAAACCTTGTGGGACTTGGATGAACCTGTAGCTCCGCCGCAGCCGTCACGGCCTGTTCTGCCGCCTAACAGGATTACTCTGTCTCCCGGAGCAGGAACTTCTCTGACTACGTTTTCTGCAGGAGCAGCAGCGATTACTGCGCCGATTTCCATTCTCTTAGCCACATAGCCCGGGTGATAGATTTCGTCTACCTGACCTGTAGCAAGGCCAATCTGGTTTCCGTATGAGCTGTAGCCGTTAGCAGCTGTAGTAACCAGCTTGCGCTGCGGGAGCTTTCCCGGAATAGTCTCTGATACAGGAACCAGCGGGTCTCCGGCACCTGTTACACGCATTGCTCCGTAAACATAGCTTCTGCCTGAAAGCGGGTCTCTGATGGCTCCGCCTACGCAAGTTGCTGCGCCGCCAAAGGGCTCGATTTCAGTAGGATGGTTGTGAGTCTCGTTCTTAAAGAGCAGGAGCCAGTCCTCTTCCTTGCCTTCAACCTCCACCTTGATCTTAACTGTGCAAGCGTTGATTTCCTCTGACTCATCCAGCTTATCCATCTTGCCTGCCTTCTTCAGGTACTTGGCTGCGATGGTGCCGATGTCCATAAGTGTTACAGGTTTGGTTCTGTTAAGTGATTTTCTTACATCTAAATATCTGTTGTAGGCTTCCTGAAGATCTTTATCTTCGAAGGTCACCTTGTCTATAATCGTGTTGAATGTTGTGTGACGGCAGTGATCCGACCAGTATGTATCGATCATCTTGATCTCGGTGATGGTCGGGTTTCTGTCCTCACCCTTGAAATATTCCTGGCAGAACTTGATGTCTGCAAGGTCCATTGCAAGACCTCTGTCTGCAATAAAATCAGCCAGTTCCTCTTCTGTAAAGCTGCAGAATTCCTCTACAGTTTCTACAGTCTGCGGAATTTCATATTCTGTCTTCAGAGTTTCAGGAAGAGCCATGTCAGCTTCTCTTGCTTCAACTGCGTTGATTACATACTTCTTGATTGCTGCCAGTTCTTCATCTGAAACCTTTCCATAGAGGGCATAAACCTTAGCTGTTTTGACAGCAGGTCTTTCTCCCTTGGAAATAATCTGGATACACTCTGCAGCAGAAGATGCTCTCTGGTCAAACTGTCCCGGAAGGAATTCCACGGCAAAGATGCAGTCAGCCTCCGGCAGCTCCTCGGTCACAATGTCAAGCTGAGGTTCTGCAAATACTGTATGCACGGAATACTTAAACAAATCCTCTGCAAGGTTTTCCACATCGTATCTGTTAAATACGCGCACCTTTTCTACGCCCTTGATTTGAAGAAGCTCGTTAATGTCGCCTTTCAGTGCTCTGGCTTCATTGTCCAGACCGGGCTTTTTTTCAACAAAAATTCTATAAACCATTTTACTTCCTTTCCGCCATAAGAGCGCGCTGTCCTATATCAGTTCTAAAATATGCATTCTCAAAGTTCACAGACTTTACAGTTTCATATGCCGCATCGATTGCTCCCTTAAGTGTGTCGGCGGTTTCAGTAACGCCCAGCACTCTGCCGCCGCCTGTTACCAGCTTTCCGTCCTTAAGCTTTGCTCCTGCCACATATATATTTTTGTCTGCCGGCATGGTGATTTCGAAGCCTGTCTCGTACTTCTGAGGATATCCTTCAGAGGCCATAACTACGCAGCAGGCGTTTTTATCGGCAAACTTAACCTCTGCTTCGTCCAGCTTTCCCTCGTAAATCTTAAGCATGATGTCCAGAAGGTCGCTTTCCAGAAGCGGGAGAACAACCTGAGTTTCAGGGTCACCGAAACGGCAGTTATACTCGATAACCTTAGGTCCCTTTTCTGTAAGCATAAGTCCGAAGTAAAGGCATCCTGTAAAGGTTCTTCCTTCCTTATTCATTGCCTCGATAGTAGGCTTGAATATGGTATCCATGCAGACTTTGGCCATTTCATCTGTATAATACGGATTAGGTGCGATTGTCCCCATGCCGCCCGTATTAAGACCCTTATCACCGTCAAGAGCACGCTTGTGATCCATGGATGAAACCATCGGAATCACAGTCTTGCCATCGGTGAAGGAAAGCACAGAAACCTCAGGCCCTGTAAGGAATTCCTCGATTACTACCTTGGATCCGCTATCGCCGAAAACTTTATCCTCCATCATGTCTCGAACTGCCTGACGAGCCTGTTCTCTCGTTTCTGCTATAATTACGCCCTTGCCCAATGCAAGTCCGTCAGCCTTGACTACTACAGGAATCGGGCAGTTCTCAATGTATGAAAGTGCCTCTTCCATGTCTGTAAATGTCTCATAAGCTGCTGTCGGGATGTTGTATTTTTTCATCAGGTCTTTGGAAAAAGCCTTGGAGCCCTCGATTATTGCTGCTTTTTTGTTCGGACCGAAGGTCTTGATTCCCCTGGCCTGAAGAGC
Organism: Bacillota bacterium; assembly: GCA_022787405.1. Taxonomy (GTDB): domain Bacteria; phylum Bacillota; class Clostridia; order Peptostreptococcales; family Anaerovoracaceae; genus SUG1106. Next base: position 4,128 of record JALFXR010000049.1, on the reverse strand, counting down.
ATCAACTGCACCCAGTACCAATGGATCGTCAGGAGCTACCACAGCAAAGTCTACCTTATTGTCAACAGCAAACTCGACAATTCTGTCGATGTCTTTGGCACCGATGTCTACGCATGTGGCATCAGCTGCAATTCCGCCGTTTCCCGGCAAAGCGAAGATTTCTTCAACCTGTTTGTTTTCTTTTAATTTTTTGATGATGGCGTGCTCTCTGCCGCCGCCGCCAACTACCATTATTTTCAAAATAGTTACCTCCTGGGTTTATCTTAGTGATGGAACAGTCTTATGCCTGTAAATGCCATTACCATGCCGTGCTTATTACAAGTCTCGATAACATTATCATCACGAATGGAACCGCCCGGCTGTGCAACATAGGATACACCGCTCTTGGCTGCTCTCTCTATGTTGTCCCCGAACGGGAAGAAAGCATCGGAGCCAAGGCATACACCCTTCAGAGATGCCAGATACTCTCTCTGCTCTGCTCTTGGGAACTCTTCAGGCTGCTTAGTGAAGAACTGCTGCCAGTTTCCTTCACCGATAACATCCAGATAGTCCTCTGAAAGATAAACATCGATAGCATTATCTCTGTCCGGTCTTCTTACATCTTCCTTAAACGGCAGATTCAGAACTCTCGGATGCTGACGGAGATGCCACTTATCGGCCTTTTCTCCTGCCAGTCTGGTGCAGTGAATTCTTGACTGCTGACCTGCGCCTACGCCGATAGCCTGTCCGTCCTCAGCAAAGCAAACTGAGTTTGACTGAGTATACTTAAGAGTGATGAGCGCTATGATGAGATCACGCTTAGCCTCGTCAGGAAGCTCTTTATTTTCAGTTACAATCTCCTTAAGGAGCTCTTCATTGATTTTAAGATTGTTTCTGCCCTGCTCGAAGGTAATACCGTAAACCTGCTTGTGCTCAGCTTCTGCCGGCACATAATCAGGATCGATTTTTATAATATTGTATGCACCTTTCTTCTTTGCCTTGAGAATTTCCAGTGCCTCCGGTTCATAATCCGGTGCAATGACACCGTCCGAAACCTCTCTGGCAATGAGTTTTGCACAGGTTACATCGCATTTGTCAGAAAGTGCAATCCAGTCTCCGAAGGAGCTCATGCGGTCAGTTCCCCTTGCTCTTGCATAAGCAGTAGCTATAGGTGACTCATCAATTCCTTCTATATCGTCTACAAAGATTGCCTTTTTAAGCTCAGGGTTCATTGGATTTCCAACAGCCGCAGAGGTAGGGCTTACATGTTTAAAGGAAGTTGCTGCACACATTCCCAGTGCTTCCTTGATTTCCTTAACCAGCTGCCAGCTGTTAAGGGCATCTAAAAGGTTGATATATCCCGGGCGTCCGTTAAGAATCTCAAGAGGAATATCTTTTCCGTCCTCCATGAAAATCTTAGCAGGCTTCTGATTTGGATTGCAACCGTATTTAAGTTCATATTCCTTCATTGAACTGCCTCGTTTCATTGTCATTTATCATTATTGATTCGCTTTCATCGTTTTCAAGGTCGAAATACTCCACATAAAGCGAAATTCTGTTATCCTCGTTTAAACTTCCCCAGAGTTCTTCGAAGAAGTCATCTATGGACTCAGGGATTTCAATTCTCCTTGGCTCACCTTGGAAAGTCGGAAGCGGCGAACCGTTTTCCTCATAAGTGTGAATGAGATGTCCCACGCCTTCCACTGCCTTGTAGTCATAGAAAAATCTGTTGCAGCCTGTTCCTTCTGCGTCTGCACTCTTGAGAATACTCATCTCGTAACCGAAGTCAGTGCCATTCTTGGTTAAGACTCCGCTGATTCTAGGAGTAAAGTTAGGTGCATCCGGTTCGAATTCTCTGGTAAAGAGGGCTTCTCTTGCAGTCTTTCCTGCTGCCAGTCCGTCTACTATGGTATCCGTCTGGTCACCGTTAGTTACCACGATTTTATCTTCATACTGTGCGATAGCCCTGTATATTATGAGAGACGGGTCCTCTACCTTAGATTCGTCAAATGGCTTGGTATATATATTTCCCTTTTCGTCTTCCTCGAAAATTCTGTTTCTGCTGTTTTCGCTTCTGCCCATGATGAAATAGCCGATTACAGCCTTTCCCAAAGGAGACTTGCCCATAATCACGCCTCTTCCCGGGTAGGAATTTCCTGAAAGCAGCTGACTTACTGTTTTAGTTTCATATACGTTCATTGTCTATTTACCTCTCACAATTTCCGCGCAGATTTCCTCTGTCGCCTCAGGAAGTATAATCCATTCGGCCTGCTCCATAACACGCTTCTGCAGCACCTCAGGAGTATCACCATCCAGAATCTCAACCGCCTTCTGCTTTATAATCCGTCCGCCGTCAGGAATTTCGTTTACAAAATGCACCGTGGCACCTGTAACCTTTACACCGTACTCCAGAGCTGCTTCATGAACATGAAGACCATAAAAGCCCTTTCCGCAGAAAGACGGAATAAGTGACGGATGGATGTTGATAATTCTGTCAGGATAGCGAGCAGTAAAGCTGCCGCTTAAGATGCTCATAAAGCCTGCCATTACAATCAGATCAATCCTGTTTTCGTTAAGGAGCTCATGGAGTCTTTCCTCGAAGGCTTCCTGCGAGCCGGCTTCTTTGCGGAGAACAGTCTCGGCCTTTATTCCGGCTTTTGCCGCCCTCTCGAGAGCATAAGCACCGGCTTTATTGGAAATTACCAGCACAATCTCCCCGCTTCTGATTATTCCTTTATCCTGCGCATCTATTAGTGCCTGAAGATTGGTTCCGCCGCCTGAAACCAGCACGGCAATTCGTGCCTTTCCTAGCATATAGTCACCTTTTCCTCAGATTCAACGATTTCACCTATAAGGTATGCATCTTCTCCGTGAGCTCTGAGAATTTCAAGAGCCTTGCCTGCATCTTCAGCTGCCACAACGATGCTCATGCCAACGCCCATATTGAAGGTGTTGAACATGTCGTGTTCGCTGATGTTTCCTGTCTTGGCGATGAGGTCGAAAATCGGCAGAACTCTTACAGCATCTCTGCTGATTCTTGCTCCCAGTCCGTCAGGAATACTTCTAGGAATGTTTTCATAGAAGCCGCCTCCGGTGATATGGGAAATTCCTTTAACCTTTACTTCCTCCAGAAGTGCCAGAACAGGCTTTACATATATTTTAGTAGGTGTAAGCAGTGTCTCACCGATGGATTTTCCGCCAAGCTCAGCTACAGGGCTTGTGATGTCGCTGTTTTCCACATCGAAAACTTTACGAACCAGTGAAAATCCGTTGGAGTGAACGCCGCTGGAAGGAAGAGCGATAACAACATCTCCTGCCTTCATGGTCTTGTTATCTATAATCTTTGATTTGTCAACTACGCCTGTGCTGTATCCTGCCAGATCGTATTCATCTACAGGGTAGAAGCCCGGCATTTCGGCAGTTTCGCCTCCGATAAGAGCAGCTCCTGACTGTACGCAGCCTTCTGCAACGCCCTTTACAATCTGAGCGATTTTTTCCGGTACATTCTTGCCGCATGCTATGTAGTCAAGGAAGAACAGTGGCTTGGCACCTACGCAGATTATATCGTTTACACACATAGCCACACAGTCAATTCCCACTGTATCATGCTTGTCCAGAAGGAAAGCAAGCTTAAGCTTGGTTCCAACACCGTCAGTTCCGCTTACCAGTACAGGACGAATCATCCCTGTAATGTCAAGCTCGAAAAGGCCGCCGAAGCCGCCTACATCAGAGCATACGCCGGATGTCATGGTCTTTGCAATATGTTCCTTCATCAGCTCAACGGCTCTGTAGCCTGCTGTAATATCAACGCCCGCTGCAGCGTAGCTGTCTGATTTTGATTTATTGTTCATAGCACTTATTCCTTTCCGTTCCAGCAATAGGTGCAGAGCTTGCACGGCTCCATTCCGATTGCTTCAATCAGTCCTTCGAGAGACTGGAATTCTAATGATGCGAAATTAAAGTTTTCCGCAATTGCCCTTCTTAAGGCCTGTCCTCTTTCTGTATGAGTATCGCTGTACTCATCGAGGTGATTCATGCCTTCCTCCCCTTCCAGTTCCATAATAACCTTTCTGGAAAGCAGCTCCATTTCACTCTTGCTGCTGGAGAAATTCAGATACTTGCATCCGTACATAATCGGCGGACAAGCTG
>JALFXR010000033.1 GCA_022787405.1 Bacillota bacterium | reverse complement strand
AATTATTCGCCACTGATAAATGTTATTCTTAAAGGAAGTATTTGTTCGGTTGTTGTGAATGTTATATTTTACTTTGTTTTTGCAAAATCAGATGAGTTTCTTATTGTAAAACAGATAATTTCAAAGGGTGTTGATTTGATTAAATCAAAGTTGAGTAAGAGGAAGAGAGATATATAGAAAGTGTTTTAGGATTTCCGGTCAATTGAAATGACAAATGTTGAGTGGGATTCGATTCACAAATTTAGATTGCCCTAAAAAACTAATAGTTTTTTACATTCTTTAGAGTATCTTACAAGTAAGAAGGTGAATATTCCTGTGCGGTGAAACCGCATGTCCGGAGTGACGGAAACCGTCAGTCCGGCACACGGAAACCGCTAAGTGCGAGTTTACTCGCGTAATGTTTTATCTAAACCATAGACCTCTCGCATGGAGATATCATGAGCTGCATCAATACTTGTGATATTGATACGGTAACTGTCGTGAGCAATGCGGTCAATGATTGCATCTGCCAATGGACTTGCATCACCACCAAGTTGGTCGTACCAGTCCTCAAACTCATACTGGGAACAGAAGATGGTTGTGGATTTCCTGCGTCTTCTGTGGAGTAACTCGAAAATATCACGTTGTTCCGATTCAGTAGGTTTCAGTAAAAGCCACTCATCAAGTATTAGCACCAGTGGATTGGCATACTTCGCCATCACCTTCTTGTAGTTGCCATCAGATCTTGCGATTTCTAAATCAATCAGCAGATCTGGAAGACGGACATACCTGGTATTGTAATACTGCTTACATGCCTCCATTCCAAAAGCGCAGGCCATGTAGGTCTTACCACAGCCTGTTGCACCGGTAATAAAAAGATTCCGGTGCTCAGATATATACTCGCAAGTTGCAAGTCTATTAATCAGCTCCTTGTTAAGCTTGCGTCCTGAAGTGTAGTTGATATCCATGATGCTTGCTTCGGGTTGGTCGAAGCCTGCATTATGAATCAGTCGCTTTAAACGATTATTCTTTCTGCTGTTAAATTCGATATCTACCAGCATACCAAACCGGTCTTCAAAAGGAATTTCCTTGAAAGCAGGATCGTTTGTCTGGTTACGGAATGCATCAGCCATTGCAGTAAGGCGCATTTCAATTAATTTATCAATTGTACTCTGATTGGTCATATGTTTTACCTCCGATAATAGTCGGCACCTCTTGTGATGCCGCGTGATTTATGTGTGGTAACAGTATCGTCCGATGCCGTTATAAGCTTGTCAGCCCCTGTTACAAGGAGGTTTTTGATACTCTTATAACTAGGGGAGGCTGTAAAGGTTAGAGCCTTTTTACAGGCAGCTTCCAGCTTTGCATCTGAGTATTTCTCTGCAAGCTTTAAAAGCCCCATACAGCTACGATATGTCTGCTGTTCCACACTTTTAGAGGTAAGTATTGCATTTACCACAGTGTATGTATTTATTCCAATCCGCTCAGCCCATTTGCGGAAACGGTCACCGTTCCACTCTAAATATTTCTGGTGGTCTTCCGGCATGTGCTCCGTAATGGTGCTGTACTGCCCAGTGCGCCCTTTTAAACGGCGATGGGAAGCAATACGGGTATGGTTATAGAAAATTTCAATAGTGGTGTCTGTTACCCTTACATCAACTTTCTTTTTGATGTATTCATACGGAACTGAGTATAGCATTCCGTCCACAGATATGTGATAATTGAACTGGACTGTGGCTGTTTTCCAGTCACTCAGTTCAAAGCGGGTAGCAGGTAATGGTGCCAGCAATGGTTTTTCTTCCCCAAGAAATAAGCTTCGCCGACTGCCCTCTTTCTTTTGAAAGAGCCTTTGGTTGAACAGTTCAAGCTTATCTCTGATTGCACGGTTTAATTCGGCAAGGGAGAAGAACTGTTCATTCCGAAGTGCTGCTGTTATCCAAGTAGAGATATTTCCTACCGTTCCTTCAGCATTCGGCTTATCTTTTGGAGACCTGACACGCGCCGGAATAATAGCGGTGCCATAGTGCTCAGCCATTTCCTGATAAGTTTCATTGATTTGCTGGTCTTTAAATCCACCATTGTGAATAACTGCCGTTTTGCAGTTATCCGGCACGAGAATCCTTGCGACTCCGCCAAAGTACTCGTACATATGGACATGAGCATTAATCCATGATTTCTGCTTCATATCCAGAAAGGCTTCTACATATGCGTACTGACTGTAAGTCATTACGCTAACAAATATGTAAGCCTTGATGATTTCGCCGGTATCCGGGTCAATGATAATAGCAGGATCCCCTGCCCAATCTACTTCCACCTGTTCACCGGGTTTACGATTAATGTGCATGGTAGCACGATGCTTCTGCTCGTCCTGTTGGATGTGATAGCAGAATTGGGAATACATGAGCGGTTCTTCGCCATTAGCACGGCAATCCTCCATGTATTCGGTCCACAGGAGCTTTTTGCTGACTCCATTGCGGAGCAGTTCTTTGCGAATATGCGCAAAGTCTGGCATACGCTTGTTAGATGCCATTGATTTACTCGCAGAGGGAAATAACCTCTCTGCAAGAACTTCGTCGGTGTCGTTTGCATCAAGGGGCCAGGATATGTTTAATTCCTTAGCTTTCTTGAGGACACGATTAACCGTCTTCTTAGAAACACTGCAGCTGTCGGCGATGTTCTGTTGACTGAGACCGAGATTTGATAATCTCAGAATCTCTCGATACTTGGTCATGATGTTGACCTCCTTAAAATGTATTTACACCAAAGGGTGCATAATTACATTCTAAGGTATTTATAGTAATGGTTTCCACCTCCGGAATGGTGGTTTCCTAGAAAACGGAATCACGGTTTCCTTTCGCCGGACAGCATGGACACGGAAGCCGGATTACTCAAT
>JALFXR010000014.1 GCA_022787405.1 Bacillota bacterium | reverse complement strand
ATTAAGGATGATACAACTAAACCTGCTGCTGTGACTTCCTGACATGGTCTGCTAATATTTTTTCTTAAGCCACCTCTCCTGATGGCTATTTTGTTATACACTCTTTTATTTATCCGTAACCTCTATTCTTTTTCAAACTTTCTCTCTCCTCTCTTTATTCTGAGATAATCGTTGTAATCTTTTCCTTCGGGAGGCGGGTATATATCCACCTCGTATTTACTCTCAAGCGCCGCCGCCAGGGACTGCGATGCGCTGGTCCCGGCAGTATCGTTATCGAAATGGATCAGTATCTTATGCACGTCTGCGTCCTCCAGATACCGCGCAAGGCTCTTGGGGATTATGGGACGTGATGGTGCAAAGACACCGGCCATAGATATATAGCTGTCCTTTTTCCAGTCACCGCCCTGCAGCTTTGTCAAGCTCGCAAAAGACATAAGATCTATTGCGCTTTCAAATACGTGCAGCTTATGGCTTCCCGGTCTTGTGATCCTGAAGGAATATTCCTTGCTGCTGCCGCTGCAGTCGCCCATGATTCTGCTTTTGCAAAGGCCACGATAGCCTGCGTATCTCGGCACGTGGTCACCGTCATAACCTATGAAAACCAGTGCGTGTTTCGGCAGGGATTCATAAATCAGGTCATTTGTAATGCAGTAATCTATAATCTCTCTGTCAACTCCCCGGCTTAAAAGATAAGCTGTTGCTTTTGCATTACTGTCTGCTCTTGGCGGAAGAAGGAGCTTCCTATTCTCATCCTTGGGCCGCTTCTGCTTATTAAAAGAGGCAGGACGCGTAATTACATCCTGCCCGTTTATCTTCTGTACTGCCTGAATGAATGGAATGCCCTCAACTTTTATAAGGTAGTCCAGTGCTGATACGCCGCCTTCGTTTGTTGCAAACCGGTACCATTTGCCGTTGCTGATCTTGACACTGTCATGAGTCCTTGTGCTGTACTCGCCGGCACTTGCCTTCACCAGTTCCTGGGGTTCGTAGCACCTGAGGTAAGTCAGCAGGTCCATTTCCCTGGCTCTGCTGACCTCTTCCAGGGTAACATGATTCATGGTCAGCTACCTATCCATCTCATGTTCCGCTGAGAGTTTTGTCTTTGCTTCGGCAACCTTTTCTCTGCTCGCCATAAGGTCAGTGATCTTTTTCATTTCACTTTCCTTAAGGGTGATGCCTCTGGACATGGACCCGTGATCCGGGGACCAGTCTCTGATATCGTACTTCGGTGCGCCGCCATTCCACGAAACCAGGTTGAGTTCCTTGGACCATCCTGTCGGATAGACTGCTATTGTTCCGATCCTTTCCTGAATCTCAAAAGAAATACTGTTATCTACGTTGCTCATTTTTAACCTCCGTTCTTGGTATTTTCATTAACTTATACGCCTTAGCTGTAACCCGTGTAACCTCCTTCGCTGCAATTAAAAAAAGCACCAGCCGGCGTAAGCTGATGCTTCTTATGTAATATTCTGCTTTGTAAATACTATCGAGGTTTTTTGTAATACTACTTAATAGGCGCTACAAGGATCACAAACTGTATCCGTGAGATGTCCTCTTTTAATAAGAAGGGTCTATTAAAGTTCAATCACTTAAACCGTACATGTCTGGGTTTATTCCTACTCCTTTAAGTATTTTTATGATTTCCTTAAACAGAACAGGTTCATTATCTATCGCATATAGTAAGTCTTCTTTGCTCTTTTGAAGTAATTCTCTGACTGTATTAATCTCTGCTTTTTTAAGGCAATTAAGTGTTCTTATAGTAAACCCCAGTTCATTGGTTTGAGTTGATTCGGCGACCATTACCTTGCAGACAAATGCATCTTCCGGGCGTTTCCCCTCTAGCTTATTTGATGCGCGCAGTTTCACCCATACTTTATCCCCATCTTCAATTGAAACTTTAGGTTCCACCATCCTGGACTTAATACTTTTCCCTGTAAACGGATTTTTCAAATCAATATTCACGCGGAGACGTTCTGCATCATAAATGCCCTCATAATACTGATTTTTTGAAATATTATTGTCCGAAAGATATTTCTCTCTTTCTTTTGGATTTTTTTCGACAAATTTTTCATATCTGTTGTTATATTCTCTCCTGTCATACCCTTCGTTATAGTAGCCATATCTGTTGTATCCTGCTATATTATATCCTTCCCTGTTATACCCTTCTTTATCGTAGCCATATTTGTTGTATCCTGCTCTATTATATCCTGTTCTATTATATCCTTTCCTGTCATACCCGTTCCTATTATATCCTTTCCTGTCATAACCTTCTTTATCGTAGCCATATTCGTTGTATCCCGCTCTATTATATCCATCCCGGTCGTACCCTTTTCGGTCATATCCTTCTTTATCATAGCCATCCTTGTCAAAGCCATATCTGCTGTATCCATCTCTATCATAGCCTGATTTGTTGTATCCTGCTCCATTATAGCCATCTTTGTCAAAGCCACCCCTGTCATATCCTTCTCTGTCGAAGCCATTCTTATCATAACCATCATTTCCATAGAGTCCGCCAGCTCTATTTTTTCCATTCCTGCTCAGCCCGTTTCTGTCATATCCTTCTTTATCATAGCCATCCTTGTCAAAGCCATATCTGCTGTATCCATCTCTATCATAGCCTGATTTGTTGTATCCCGTTCTATCATAGCCATCCTTGTCAAAGCCATATCTGCTGTATCCATCTCTATCATAGCCTGATTTGTTGTATCCCGTTCTATCATAGCCTTCCTTATCATAGCCATGTTTATCACGGCCGAATATGTTATAGCCATCCCTGTCATAACCATTTTTGTCATAACCATTATTTCCATATCTGCCGCCATCTCTATTTTTTCCATTCCTGCTCAGTCCATTTCTGTCATATCCTTCTTTATCATAGCCATTCTTATCGTAACCATTCTTGTTGTAACCATCCTTGTCACGACCATATTTATCATATCCTGCTCCATTATAGCCATCTTTGCCAAAGCCGTTTCTGTCATATCCATTTCTGTTATAGCCCGCTTTGTTATAGCCATCCCTGTCATATCCTTCTCTGTCGAAGCCATTTTTATCGTAGCCGTCCTTGTTGTATCCTGCTTTGTCAAAACTGTTGTTTCCATATCTGCCACCAGTTTTGTTCATTCCAGACTTATCCAAACCATTCCAGTCATAACCTTCTCGGTCATATCCATCCCAGTCGTACCCTTTTCGGTCATATCCGTCACGATCGTATCCACCCCTGTCAAAGCCAAATCTATCGTAGCCGTTCCTATCATAACCATGTTTATCACGGCCGAATATGTTATAGCCATCCCTGTCATATCCTTCGCTGTCAAAGCCATTTTTATCGTAGCCGTTCCTATCATAACCATGTTTATCACGGCCGAATATGTTATAGCCTGCTTTGTTGTATCCCATTCTATAATAGCCTTCCTTATCATATCCATGTTTATCACGGCCGAATATGTTATAGCCATCCCTGTCATATCCTTCGCTGTCAAAGCCATTTTTATCGTAGCCGTCCTTGTTGTATCCTGCTTTGTCAAAACCGTAGTTTCCATATTTCCCACCAGTTTTGTTCATTCCAGACTTGTCCAAACCATTCCAGTCATAACCTTCTCGGTCATATCCATCCCAGTCGTATCCACCCAGTCAAAACCATCAATTCCGTAGTCACCACCGTCTATATTTTTCTCGTCTTTTTTCAATCCATTGCCGCCGTACATTTTTATCTATTATCCTTATTATTTCAAAACGTCTTTACGCTGTTTGGGATTATTACTCGTATTTGACTATAACCGTAATCTGATATTATGCTGACGTTATTAGGCTATATAATATGCATGATTACAGACAGAATGGCAGTTATACCAACACAAACAATTGTGACTATTTGAATCGATTTTACTCTGTTTGTTGCCATAATCATTTCTTCTTTATTTTGCTGCTGTGCTGTGCTTATTGCGTGAACCGTTTCAGCAAGTATATCCTGTTTTTCCCGCATGATGCCAAGTTCTTCGATAATATTAGCCTGTTTTTTTTGCACTGTCTCAACTTTTACAACGGTATTCTCCTGTGCCTTATTTATTGCTTCTCCATACTTCTTAAATTCGTTGTTTGTATCAATCATGGACTGAGCAATTGATTCCAGTTTGTTGTAGTTCTGTTCTATTAATGCGATTTCGGAATTAATTTTATCAATTATTCCATTTGTCTGATTCATATTCGTCTGAAATGTCTCGATTTCATTCTTCAGTTCTTCTATATCCTTAATCATGATTTCCTCCTATAAAAACGCTGAATTAACATTTTGAGCCAGATATCCGTAATATACTTCATCTTCAGGACTTCTTCTATAAATAGAATCTATTATCGCTCTCTCACTAAAATAGTTTGTTAGTTTACTGATTATCGCAATCTTATCCTGTGTACGCATAGATTCATAGTAGATATACATATATTCAAGCAGATTCCTTCTTTCGACTTCTGTTGAATTGTCTATTATTCTCAACAATCTAGGAATGGAATCCGTATTTCCTTTCTGCATATTGTACAAATAACAAATCAGATCATACTTTTGATTGTACTCCTGATTCAGCAGTTCCTCTGCAATGTTATTCATATCCGATGACACTGTCATCCTGCTTGAAATCAATTCCTCCTGAGAAATTTCCTCAATATATTCTCTCTTGCTGTCAATAGCCTTCAAGGTTATTGTGAAGTAATTCTGCAATTCCTGCTTTATTCTGTCCCTATTGTCAATACCGGCATAATAGTTGAAAAATTCCACAACATTGAGAAGCTGCTCTATATGATATCTAAGGAACTCGTTGTAAAACCACTCTTCAAAGCAGTAGATTACTTTTTCAACAGTCTCTGCCATTTTTATCTCATTCGTGTACTTGTTGTACCGTCCCATTGAGTTAAGGTATCCGATTGTTTTTTCTTTTATATGGTCAATATTATCTTTCTTAAAATCAACCTCAACATGAATTCTCAGATTATCGTTGTCTTCATCTCTAATATACCAGTTGTCGACAATTCCTATCAGATACAGTTTATATAAATATTTTTGAATATCGTTTTTGCTGTTCTTGTTATCTTTGCGGAATACCAGCGTTTTATAATTCTCCACATCAATAAGACTGTTGTATATTGTAACTATATGTGAAGCCGATATATTATAATTCTTCGTTGATCCTAGAATAGACTGACATGCCCTGCTTAAATCAGTATCAAGAATCTTTACAATATTTATTATTTCATCAATGGACGTATCAAAACTTATTAATCTACTCTCATCAGAGGATAAATAATCTTCGCCCACAAATATCACAGTTGAGTTACCAGCGTTCAGTGTTCTATTAGCTCTGCCAATTTCCTGAGAGTATTGAGCCTTTGAATTTGGCAGGCCATAATGAACTGCATGAACAATATTGGGCAGGTTTATTCCAATTCCCATTTCGCTATCTGCAATTAGAACATGTTTCTTTCCTGACAAAAACTCCTGGTATGAATATGTGTGCTCCGCGTCAAAACAATCCGTATCATAATTATGCAGTTTTGTCAGTGCTGCCTGTAGATTATTTGACTCTGTAACATTATGGGTAAACACAATCATCCTGTCATCAGGCCGCTCACGCAAACTGATAAATGTCTCAATCACTTTTAATAATTCTAGTGTCTGCTGATTTTCATTTTTGCACTTTATATAATTGAATTCAAAATTTCCAGCATCAAACACTATTGGCTGAATTACATCTTTATTCGAAATTTTAAGCTGACTTGTAATATCGTTCAGAACTTTGTAATTTGCTGTAGCTGTAAATCCCAGATATCTGCATCTGTCAACAAACGCAAACAGATTATGACAGAGCATCAGATAATCCGGCCTGAAATCATGGCTCCAGTTACAAAGTGTATGTATTTCATCCAGAACAACATTAGCTATTTCCCCTTTTGTGTTATATTCAATAACATTTCTAATAACATCGTATCTTTGCAGATCTTCCGGGGTCAGAAAAATCATTCTGTTGGTCAGTTTAAATGCACCATTATTATCACAGAAAAATATCTCACAATCATCGATATTGTGTAACTTCTTAAGATTTCTCTGCTGATCTTTTGCAAGTGCTTTCGTCGGAGATATCACGATTGTCGGACATGCCGACAGCAATGCCGTCATATAGTAAACTATTGATTTGCCTGCTCCGGTAGGCATAATGCAGACTGAACGATTCTTTGTGCTCAGCATTCTTGCTATCGCCTCCAGTTGGCCATTCCTGAATGAATTGTATCCGAAAAAATCACTTAGGAATTCTGTTAATACCTGTGTTTGCTCATTGTTGGGTTCACTATCAACAGAATAAACTAGATTCGGCGCAAACCAGATATCACGTTTGTCGTCTGAACGTTCAGTTTGTTCTGTTATATAGCAATATCTGTCATTATTAGACTTTTCCCTTTTTTGAATAGAGAATCTGATACCGTTTCTATTAAAATTCACTTTCAGTTTTGGATTCTCTTTTTTACACAAAATTGACAGGCACTTAGCATAGTGATTTATATTATCACAAGCAATTTTTATATTAGCCTGTTCCTCTATTGGTGAATCGAGCTGAAGATTTCCGGAATCAGCACAATTGAATCTGACCAGGGTCAAAAGCATCATTTCATATCTGAATACTTTCGCATAATCAATTGTATGCCCTTGCTCATTTTCATATTCGCATATAAAACGATTGTTTTCTATAACGTTACTCCTTTGCAGGAAATTGTAGATCGTGGCATAAATGCATCTTTCATATTCATCCAGCTCGCCTATGCCTTTTGTACAATGTATTTGGAATCCATAGTCCTGCTCGCTAGTACCGGTCTTTATTAACATCTCATATTTAATGTTTGGTACGTGAACTTCTGGAGTAGTATCTTGACTATCATTTTTACTATTAACCGTCAGCGAACCATCTGAAAAAATACTGCTGTCTATTATGTATTGAGTGCTTATCGGCAAAAATTTCTGCACAAAATCATTATATTTACCCGCATATTTTTTTAGGAAAGTTTTATCATAAACTGTGATGACTCCAGCATTATGTTTTACGCCATTAGCTTTATCGTTTAGTTTATGAAAAATGTTCAAATCGAAATCTATTACATTTTCAATCTTGTCCAGTTTTGCTTTCAGACCTTTTTCAGTGCTTTCAATCCTTTTACCTGCAAGGAACTTGTTTACAACAGTCTCTAAAAGAGTCTGTAGCTTTACATAGCACCATTCACTTTGATCCCATGCATCTTTATTTATTTCTTTAATAAGATCGTTTATTTTCATATAAGATAAGTCTCCAATTTAAATAGCATCTGCATTTTCACTGGCTATTTTCAGTTTTTTCTGTTTTCTTCATTTGATAGCTAATTATACCATAGTTGTTACATTTATCGCTCAATAATATAGTCGGAAGCCTCAACTCAAAAATTCTTACGTTTCTAGGAACTGCATGCCGAAAGATTGCGATGCTCTTGTGTTAAAATCACTTGTCATCACTCTCATGTACTCGGCATGCTTTTGCACGCCGTTTTTCCTTAGAGGAATTTGTGATCAGGCTTGGGTTCTGCCGGCTGTACCAGTTTAGGCTCCGGCTTTTTCTCTTCTGGTTTGTTCAGTTCTCCGCTCAAATATGAAATGACCTTGCCCTGCTTTACAGCATCTTTCAGTTCAACAATTACCTTAACTTCGTTCTGTGCTGTAAGCTTTAGTTCAAGCTGGTCTCTCAGATCAAGTGCTGAGATGTCCTTTTCCGTTGTGTAGCCTTTCTCGAAAAGCCTGTTCATTACTCTTACTACTGTTTTGTCTAACATAATAACTCTTCCTCCCTTTTTTCTATTCCGCGTTTCATCAACTGCTCACCGTACTGTGTGAACGAATACCAGTTGGTGTGATCGAATCTGTCTTCGTTAAGGCAATCCTTCTTGAGAATGCTGCCGTCAACAAGAATCTTTAGCGCTCTTCTCACCTGATCCTTGCTCATGCATCCCAGGTATCCGCTCATCAGAAGCTGTGAACATCTGAACCATAATTTGTATCCTTTGATATGCACGTGCCTTCCTCCGCCCTCTTCCGATATCTTTTCCCAGATCAGCTGTGCAACTATTGCAGCATTAACTCCAAACTTTTCAGCCATTTCAGGCTTGAATCTTAATAGTGTATCTGCCATCTTAAGCTCCTTTCCCGGCACAAAAAAGCAGGACCTCATTTATATGATGTCCTGCGACTTATGTACTTTTCTCAATTCCGGTATTAAGAGACTCAGTCTATTCGCATTAAATCATCCACCGACCTCCATACCAACACTTCATCAATAGGATGATACGAATATTCATCATCTCCGAATCCAGCTGCACCAACAAACCAATCTTCCGGTTCTATCTCCTCGCCTAACTTCACACCGCTATCGTCATCAAAATATTCTATTCTCAGAGTATTCAATCTGGAAAGGCGAACGTTTTCCGGTTTGATTTCATCATCCTTAAATATAATAAGTACCGGTTCACTTTCGAGCCAGTTTTCAATCTGTACCGGATATTTCTTACCTATATTGTAGTTTTTCTTTGCTGTGCTCTTCACAATGTTTGGTAACCTGTCATTTGGCAGAATCCAACCTTTTGCTTTTAATGTTTCAATTTTTGTCATAAAAATAGACCTCCTTTATTATTTAAAGGAAGTCTATCATTTTAATGTCGCAAATAATTAGACATTTAATACATTTTTATTTAGTCAGCCTCATCGCTATTGCTGCCAAAATTCTATGATGTACCGGCATGCTTTCGCATGCCTTATGACTACTCGTCGGAGTCGTCTGATCCTGCTTTATGCTTTCTTCTGATCAGTGCTGCGGATATTCCAGCTGCTGATGCTATGATAAGTGCAACAATCGGGATCATCGGAAGGTTATCTCCTGTCTTCGGGCTATGCTCTGCCGGCGGCTGTTCAAAGGTTACTGTCTGGCCTTCGTCGTTGATGTCAGCGTGCACAGCAATCTCTTTTCCTTCGTACTTTAGTGATTCAAATACTACTGTGGACTTTCCACCTAGAGCAGTGCTGTCGAACTTGAACTCAAGTGATACTACTCCATCTGCAGTTTCAGGAACGAAGGTTTTGCTTGCAGTTACGGCTTTCAATCCGTTTCTTACTGCAAAACCTGTGCTCTTGTTTATGAGCTTTCCTTCTATTGTGTATTCCTTTCCCGGAATCAGGTTGGTGTACTGAACATCGTCAATGATGACAGTTTCTTTATTGACTTTGGCTTTGTGATCGCCGCTTACTTTGTCCTTTGCGGTAGTCTTAATGTCCGGGAAGTGGATGGTCTGGTCTTCGTCCTCGATATCAGCGTGAACCGCAACTTCCAGATCGTTATAGAAAACTGATTCGAAAACTACAGTTGTTTTTCCCTGCATGAGAGATGCATCGAATGTGAAGCTCATTTCTACTGTGCCGTTATCTGACTTTGCAGTGAACTTCTGCTCTGCTGTGATCTCCTTGCCTTCCTTGTCAAGAAGCGGCTTTCCTGTTTCCTTATCCATGAGAGTTCCCTTCATGACATACTCTTTGTTCTTGTAAAGACCTGTGTACTTTACAGTGTCGACGATAGTAACCTTCCCGTCTGCTTTTGCAAAATGACCGCCGGTCTCGCTGTCTTTGGCAGTGGTTTCGATCTCGATAGCATCGTCTGTGAGAGTTCCCAGCTTAACTGTGACTGAGTCTCTTGTAACGGCGATCTCGATTCCTTCCAGAAGTCTGCAGCCCTTATTTGCATCGCATGGCATCTCATCCAGCACGTACAGATCATAAGGAAGTGCACCGAGAGCATTGTCCACCTTAGTGGTTTTGTTGCCCTCTCTGTCCATCTCAAACCAGATGCCGTCTTCATTAGACTGACCTCTGTTTGTGTTATTGGTATGCAGATTCCAACCGCTGGATGTGTTAGCATAACCGTTTGCATCGGTTACTATGATGTGGCTCTCGCCGGTAGTTTTTGAAGTAATCTTAAACGGTACGCCTGCAAGTCTTGCCATGCTTGC